>DASQMM010000502.1:0-1816 GCA_035645495.1 Brevibacillus sp.
CGCCATTAATCACCGGAATCGAAATATTGCCGGGAACGGGCGTAGTATTGACCACAAAATCGTAGTTGCCTTGCTCCACATGCCCCAACACTTGCGTCGGCTTTACTTCTGTGGTGGTGATGCTGATTCCGTCCGTTGCCAGAGCCTCCTTTAATTTTTGTGCCACCATGGTGGAGCTGATCGTGCCTGAACCGCAAACCGTCAAGATATTCAGTGTTCTCACAGGTATCATCCTTTCTTTTGACTGTGTACATATTAAAACAAATAAATCCGATCAGTCAAATATGAATTATATGATTTACAGGGTAAAGGATTTGTGGTTACAATGTGTGAACAGATTTGGTTTGCAAAAGGAGAGGAGATTTTCACATGCTGGAGAGAAAAGTAGTCGTTGCGTTGCAGCAGGGTCTTCACGCCAGACCGGCTAGCCAATTTGTAAAGTCGGCGTCTTCCTTTGAGAGTGATATCCGAATAGGGAAGGGTGGAAACCTGGTAAACGCCAAAAGCATTATTAACGTTCTGACCTTGGCAGTAGAAGAAGGCGAAGAAGTTACGTTGATTGCAGAGGGGCCGGATGAACAGCAAGGGATCGAAACATTGGAACGCTATTTGGTCGGACAGGAGTGAGCACAGCATGCGAATTCTTGTCACAGCCCCGTATCCCGTTGCCCGGTTGACTGAGCTGGAAAGCTGGTTCGGAACGGTCATCTATCAACCTTGGATCGACCGTGGTGCTGCTTATTCAGCTGCCGAACTGACAGCGTTGATCAAAGAAACACAGGCAGATGCGCTCATCACCGAATTGGATGAATTGACCCAGGAGGTAATCAATGCCTGGGAACCCAAGCCGCGATTTGTGGCCATCTGCCGAGCGACCCCCTCGAATATTGATGTTCAAGCATTGCGAGAACAGGGAATCCCGCTTATTACCGCACCAACACGCAATATTCAGGCAGTGGCTGAGTTGCTGATTGGGAATGTCATCAGCTTTTACCGACATGTGAGTCGAAGTGAGAAGTGGCTGAAAGAAGGCAATTGGACGGACTGGCTCTACCCATACAAGGAATTCCGCGGCCAGCAGCTCTCTGAAAAGAAGGTAGGCATTGTCGGCTTGGGCGCAGTAGGCAGGCGTGCAGCTAGACTTTTTGAGGCATTCTCTTGCGATATTTCGTATTATGACCCGTATGTATCGGCTGAGGATTTTCCGCAATACAAGCCAGCATCTTTCCAAGAGATCTTTTCAGCGAACGAGATCGTATCGGTCCATCTGCCTTCCACGCCTGAGACGAAACGCTTGATCAACAGAGAGTTGCTTGAGCTGCTTCCACAGGATTCACTATTTGTGAACACATCTCGGGCATCTGTCGTCGACACCGAAGCGCTGATTGACATCCTCGAACGTAAAAAAATCCGCGGTGCTGTACTCGATGTATTTGATCATGAGCCGCCAGAAGAACAAGACATGCGCCTGATCCGCCTGGAAAATGTCCTGGCTACGCCTCATATCGCAGGCTCCACGGAGGAAGTAGTCCACAATCATGCCGCCTTGATCAACAACGCCTTGGCGGAGTGGAAAGCGACTTGGGCTTCTGTATGAATCGAAATTTGAGGTGTTTCCCCGTGTTATAACGGGGCTTTTTTTATTTGAAAACTCCCAGAACTAAGTCGTTTTTTTATAAAAACTTCTCGAGAAGCCCGCAAATAAAGCGGGAGGACCAGTAGTAGCTGGCTGAGGAAAAAGGGGACAAAGCGCAAGGTATTTGGGATCTTGACCCAGACGCAACGGAAAAGGCGGAACACGTTTTTAGCGGCCAAC
>DASQMM010000503.1:0-1939 GCA_035645495.1 Brevibacillus sp.
TGCTGCGTAAAAAGATAGATGCAACTCTGCTTGCAACAGACATCGATGAAGGGGCGATAGCGAAAGCGAAGCAGGGAGTGTACACGGACCGTTCGCTGCAGGACTGCCCGCCGGACCTGGTCTCGAAATACTTTGCCAAGGACACGCACAGTTATCGGATCCTAGACGAAGTGAAAAATAAGGTGACTTTCAAAAAGCACAATCTGTTGGCAGATCCTTTTGAATCGCAATTTGATTTGATCATTTGCCGCAATGTCATGATCTATTTTACCGAAGAAGCCAAACATGAGCTCTATCAAAAATTCAGCCGTGCCTTAAAGCCAGGCGGCGTCCTGTTCGTCGGCAGCACGGAGCAAATTTTTCAACCGCAACAATACCAACTTGAAGCCGAAGATACGTTTTTTTATCGAAAAATGGGATGATTCAACCCTGCTAAGGTATAAGGCTGCTCGTTTCTTCCAAGACTAGGAATACCTACTAGTATGGGAGGATGCAGATGGATAAGCAGAAAGTCATCGAAGCATATCGTCGGGGCCTGATAACGCTGCAAGAATGTGGGCAAATACTCGGAGCGGAGCAGACGCAACTAGATGATCTGATGCGAACTGAAAACCACCGACGTCCGCTTAGTCAAAATCCCTACATGATCGTGGACCATTTCTGAGTGTGTGATAGACCGTTGCGCTTCTCCTTATTCGGAGGAGCGTTTTTCCGTAAGAAAGGGCTGCTCCCGTATGGTTTGCCACTTTTATATTTTCACAAGATGGCAGGTATGATATTATAGCGCTTAAAAGTGATAAAGAATGGCGTCCTGATGATAGAGATGTGACGGTGTGCAGGAGCGCCAAAAGGATGGAGGAAGCAAGGGATGCGTTATTTGACAGCAGGTGAATCTCACGGACCTCAATTAACGGCAATTATTGAAGGAGTTCCCAGCAATCTGCCGTTTTCTGTAGATGCGATTAACGAACAACTGGCCCGCCGTCAAAAAGGACATGGACGCGGCAGACGGATGCAGATCGAGAAAGACCAGGTAAAGGTCGTCTCTGGTGTGCGGCACGGCTATACGACGGGAGCTCCTATTACACTGGTAGTAGAAAACAGAGACTGGACACACTGGCAAGGAATTATGAGTGCCGAACCTGTAGAGGGCGCAGAGGAAAAGCGCCGGGTTTCTCGTCCGCGGCCAGGTCATGCGGATTTGAACGGGGCGATTAAATATCATCAGCGTGATATGCGAAATATTCTGGAACGTTCCAGTGCGCGTGAGACGACGATTCGCGTGGCGGTCGGTGCTGTGGCCCGGCAATTACTGGCTGCGTTCGGCATCCGCGTCGGCGGACAGGTCCTGCAAATCGGCGAGGTAGTGGCACAACGCCAGGATGTCAGCTTGGAAGAATTGATCGCACGTACTGAGGAATCTCCAGTCCGTTGCTTGGATAAAGAGGCAGAGCCGAAAATGATGGCGTTGATCGACAAAGCCAAGGAAGATGGCGATTCACTCGGCGGCATCGTGGAAGTGATCGTGGATGGCGTGCCGATCGGGCTGGGAAGCCACGTCCAATGGGATCGCAAGCTGGATGGACGTCTGGCACAAGCGATCATGAGCATTCAGGCGTTCAAAGGCGTAGAGATCGGCATCGGTTTTGAAGCGGCGGGACGTCCTGGCTCTCAGGTGCATGACGAGATCTCCTGGAATGAACAGACCGGATACAGCCGCAAATCCAATCGGGCAGGCGGGCTGGAGGGCGGCATGACGACTGGCATGCCGATCGTCGTCCGCGGGGTGATGAAACCGATCCCGACCTTGTACAAACCATTGATGAGCGTCGATATCGATACACATGAAGCGTTTTCTGCCAGCGTTGAGCGATCGGACAGCTGTGCGGTGCCTGCTGCAAGCGTCGTAGCCGAGGCTGTCGTGGCTTGGGAAATCGCG
>DASQMM010000504.1:0-3025 GCA_035645495.1 Brevibacillus sp.
CCAGCGGGGTGCACAGCAACGGCTTCTCGCTCGTGCGCAAAGTCCTGCTCGCAGATAAAGGCATGTCTTTGCATGAGCATGTAGACGCTCTCGGCAAAAAGCTGGGTGAAGAGCTGCTGACTCCTACTCGCATCTACGTGAAGCAGGTTCTCTCCGTTCTGGAAAAGCATCCGGTCAAGGCCTTGGCCCACATCACTGGTGGAGGCTTTACCGAAAACATTCCGCGCGTCCTTCCTGAAGGTACGCAAGCGGTGATCGAAGTCGGCTCCTGGCCTGTCCTGCCGATTTTCCAACTGGTCCAGGAGGCGGGCGACATTTCCTATCCCGATATGTACAAAACCTTCAACATGGGGATCGGCATGATGCTCGTCGTCAATGCGGAGGATGCGGACGCTGTGATGGCGCACCTGCAGCAATTGGGTGAGCAGCCATACCGGATCGGACATATCGCCGCAGGGGAGCGGAAAGTCGTGTACAACGGGGTGGGATGGTGAGAAGAGTAGCCATTTTTGCCTCTGGAAGCGGCTCTAATTTTGAAGCCATCGTGCAGGCCGTGCAGTCAGGCAAGCTGAGCGGGGCAGAAATTGCCCTCCTCGTCTGCGACAAGCCGGGTGCCAAGGTGTTGGAGCGTGCGGCACGTTTGGGTGTAGAAACCTTCGTGTTTGACCCCAAAGCCTATGCTGGGAAAGCCGCTTTCGAAGCCGAAATCGTGGCAGAACTGCAAAAACGCGACATCACTCTGGTTGTTTTGGCCGGCTACATGCGTCTGATCGGTGAGACGCTGCTCAAGGAGTATGAAGGCAGCATCATCAATCTGCACCCATCGCTTTTACCCGCTTTCCCAGGCAAGGACGCCGTCGGTCAAGCACTCGCCTGTGGGGTAAAGGTAACAGGGGTAACGGTTCATTTCGTAGACGCCGGACTCGACACCGGACCGATCATCGCCCAGCTTCCCGTACCAGTGGAGGAAGGCGATACGCCAGATACGCTCGCAGCCCGAATCCATCAGGTAGAGCATGGACTTTTGGTTGAGGTCATCGGCTGGCTTTTGGCTGGCCGGGTGGGACGTGATGGGCGTTTTGTACAAATTACACAGTAAGACGAAACAGAGGGAGGCATAAATGCCGAACCCTCTGTTTTTTTGTGTGTGGTAAAATAAGGGATAATATGAGAATTTTACTACAATTGCGCAACAATCTCGGTCTTACTATTGGAGAATGGAGGTTAATAATATGAAAATAGCCGCACTTTACGATATCCACGGAAATTTGCCAGCCCTTAATGCTGTGCTTTCCGAACTCGATCAAGTAAGACCTGACTTAATCATCGTCGGTGGAGATATCGTAGCTGGTCCAATGCCGGTTCAAACGTTAGAGCGTCTCTTCCAACTGAAGTATCCAATTCAGTTTATACGCGGAAATAATGATAGGGAAGTGGTCATGACATATGACGGTAAGCCTCTTCGTTCCGATATGTCAGAAAAAGGAAGAGAAAAGGCTAGAATGGGTGGCAAAACAATTAAATCGGTCTCATCGCGATTTTCTCGCTCATTTACCTGAGCATTTCGCACAATCCCTCAAAGATTCAGGAAGAGAGATTCTTTTTTGCCATGCTACACCGACAAGTGACGAAGAGATATTTACTCCAGTTACGCCAAAGGAACGATTGGAAAAAATTTTTCACGGAGTTGCTCAGCAGTATGTGGTTTGCGGGCATACACATATACAGTTTGAAATGCAGATAAACGGTATTCGGATTATGAATGCAGGAAGTGTTGGCATGCCATTCGCAGAGCGACCAGGTGCTTATTGGCTTCTAATAACTCCAAGCGGGTTCGAGTATAAATGCACGCTATATGACCTGGAAAATGCCGCGAATGAGATTAGAGCAAGTCAAGATCCAGAAGCAAATGATTTTGCTGAAAAAAATGTACTGACCGTTCCTACGCCGGTTCAAGCTATGGAAATGTTCGAGCGTATGAGAACTAAATAAAGTATGATGCGATGATGCCTTAAAGTGACCAGTGAGTGAACCGATCCATATCGCAAGAGAAACTTGGACATCGCACTAACAAATATATAGTTTAATAAACAAAATAAGACGCGGCTGATGGCATGTATCGGCAGCGGCGTTGCGCTAACGGGATCAATAGTTAAGGAGCCGCATCTTTTATGGCTCTTTTTTGTTGTTGCAGCCGTTCTTTCCAAGAGGATAATGTTTTTATTATAGTAAAATTAGGGAGGGGTGATAATCGATGAAAATACATGAAACCCAACCTAAAAAGCAGGTGGATTCAGAGCGATTAAGTATTAATCCGATATTGGAAGATGCCCAAAGAATTGAAGGGGGCGGACCGCCTAAAAAAGCGAGCTTAAATGCAATGCCAAAATGGTTAAGAATATTTTGGTTCTTTATCTTGGGGGTTATGGGGATTGGGGTTGTATTACTAGTATTTTCAGCGATTGTTCGATAAGTCGAGCTGTATCTGCCAGCCTTGTTGTTCCTCGAAAGGCAAAGGGAAGGAATCAGCAGATAACATATAACTTATCGAAAAGCCACCATTGCCTTTTACCTTATTGGCTAGTACCAGTTCTGCATTTCCTTTAGATAATGGAAAGGAAGGGATTATGCACTATACTGCTACATTTAAAAATAAAGAGGAACTTGATTCCTTTTTGAAGGAATTAGTCTTTGTTGTAACTTGGGAAAAGAATGGATAAATAGAGGAAGAGCATTTAAAAACCGCATAGTAAACGTTTTGATACGCTAAATGGTTCGTTAGTTGAACAATAATAGCGGCAGTCTAAGACTTTATTATCAAGGTCTCAAACCACAGCTTTTTCTTTTTAAGGATCAGTCTAGTACTTATTTTTCAAAGGTTGCCGAATTCTCATTCGAATAATCACGTTAGATCAATACCTCCAGTCTACAACATTATTCTCTTCAGACAGAAAGATCAACTAACTTATCACTTTCATTTGGATTATGCATAATTAGTAGAAATTTGGTAAACTCGCTTTATCAC
>DASQMM010000505.1:0-4886 GCA_035645495.1 Brevibacillus sp.
ACTACTCGGCTGTATCATGCCATCCAGGCGATTTTGCAGGAGGCGATGCAAGCAGGGGGCTACATGGAAGTCCCGTTCTATCACAGTGACCAGCTTACTGGCGGGTATAACGAGCGCTGCCGGGTGTACGACAGAGAAGGAGAGGCTTGCCCGCGATGTGGACACACGATCGCGAAAAGCATGCTCTCCTCCCGAAAAGTATTCGCTTGTACGAATTGCCAGACCTAGCAGCCGTACTACATGTGTGCTTCCTTTGAGTTCAGCTTTTTCACCATGTAGACTTGTTCCGTCTCAGAGGGACCGAATCCAGCGCTCTCCAGCACGGACAACAGGAGCTTTTCCGAAGCTGGCAGATTGAAAGTTGTGCGCTTGCAATCTGTCCCAGGCTGATACAGATGCTGCAGTGCCACGCGCAAGATGTTTTCCGTATCCGGACGGTCCGGCATGGCGGCACATTGTCGCAGCGTAACGGCTGCCAGCTTGCCCTCTTCGTTCAACACCCGTTTGTACATCGCGTAGCCGACCGTCTCTCCTCGCTGGTCATCGATGAGAAGCACTTCCGCATCGCGCAGGCTAAGCCATTGATTCTGCCAAGGAACGTCAGCCTTGTAGAATGAAAGACGCGCCGCCTCCTGAGAAATGCCCCTTCGGACGCGGTATTGATCTGCATGCTGTGCCCCAAAGGCATCTGTGAGCAGGGCCCCCGATTGCTGCCAAAAGAGCAGACGATCCACCACTTCGTAGCCAAGCTGCTCATACAAGCGAATCGCCTTTTCATTTTTACTAATCGCTTCCAGGGTGGCCACCTCCGCGCCTGCTTCCTCGTAGAGCTGCAGAGTGGCTTCCATCAGTTGGCGTCCGACTCCCTGGCGTCGATACTCCGTCGCTACTCCTGTGCCGCCGTTCCAGGCTACTTTTTTCCCCGCGATGCTGCGCAGGCCGCTCGCGACCAGGCCAATCGGCTCGTCACCGTCAAAGGCGACGACAGAGAGGGAAATGTGATAGCCTTCCGCCCCGAGCCGTTGGACGATACTCTCCTCCGTCATTTCGACCGGAAAAAAGTATCCCTCGAAGCCCCTGTTCCATGCATTGGTGATTTCTGCAATCGTACAATCGTTCATCCGTTTGATGGTAATCAAGGTACCACCTTCCCATCTATTTGATAAAAGTATTTTAATCGATAAAATCTAAAAATTCAATCATTTACCTATGTGCTTGCCGTGCTGTCCCGCAAACCATTTGCATGATAAGATGAGAAAAATTCGTTCTTACAGCGATCAAAGTGAAGGATGACTTCAGTATGAAATCCAGACGTATTCTACTATTCGCAGGCGGTAATCTGGGGGAATGGGCACTCCGGCTCATCCAGGAGCATGACGTGCTGGTCGGTGTGGACCGGGGAGCGTGGTTCCTCATCGAAAACGGACACTCCCCTCATTTGTCCATCGGAGATTTTGACTCCGTCACGCAGGAAGAGAAAAAACAGATTGCAAGCAAAAGTCTGCAGGTGACAGACTGCGACCCTGTCTACAAGGATCTGACGGATACCGAAATGGCCTTGCAGTGGGCGATCCGGCAGCAGCCAGAGGAAATCCTGCTGATCGGCGTACTGGGGACGCGATTTGACCACACGCTCGCCAATGTCCACCTGCTGGAAAAGGGGCTGCAAGCTCATATTCCCTGCCGCATCATCGACGCACACAACGAAATTCGCCTGATCACGGATGGCGTCACGATCGAATCCGGCCCTTATGCTCACCTCTCGCTGCTTCCTTTTAGTCAGGAAGTGACGGGGATTACCCTGCAGGGCTTTCAATACCCGCTGGAGAATGCCACCTTGCGCATCGGTGACACCCTGGGCATCAGCAATGTCCTGCTTGAACCCACGGGTCATATCTCGCTGGCGACAGGGAAGCTTCTCGTGATTCGTAGCAAAGACTAACCGGCCGCCCTAACTGTTGGGGTCTTCCGGAAGCTGCCAGTCAATAGGCTCCAAACCTTGTGCAAGAAGGAATTGATTGGCTCGCGAAAAAGGTCTGCTGCCCAAAAAGCCGCGATGCGCAGAAAACGGGCTGGGATGCGGTGAGGCAATAATATGGTGTCTGCTTCTGTCCAGCAGCGCCGCTTTCTCTTGGGCGTGTTTTCCCCAGAGGATAAAGACCAATGGCGTCTTGCGTGCATTGAGCTGATGAATCACCTGATCCGTAAAGGTTTCCCAGCCCAGACCTTTATGCGAATTGGGGCTGCTCTCCCGCACAGTCAGGACGGTGTTGAGCAGCAGTACGCCTTGTTTGGCCCAGTGAACGAGGTAACCGTGCTGAGGTATGCTGCAATTCAGATCGGTTTGCATCTCCTTGTAGATGTTCTGCAAAGAAGGCGGCGGCTTGATCCCCGGCTTGACGGAAAAGCTCAGGCCATGCGCCTGACCTGGCCCGTGATAGGGATCTTGTCCGAGAATAACCACCCTGGCCTGCTCGTAACTCGTCAGGTGAAGGGCATTGAAAATATCGTACATATCCGGGTATACCGTATAGCGCTGATATTCTTCTTTTAATGTTTCCCGCAGTTTGAGATAGTATGGCTTGTCAAACTCTTCGGCCAATATGTGGGCCCAGTCATTTTTTAAAATCGACATCTTTTGCTCTCCTAGTCTCGTATTCTCCCTATTCTCCATCATACTCATAGTACGCGCAGGAAAAAAGAGTTGCTGTTTTTTGTTAAACCAGATCCCGGTTACTCGGAATGCTCTATGGATGAAACCAGCATTTCTTTAAAACGGGCAGCTGCCAGCGATAAAGAAATGTCCCTGCGTGTTGCAATTCCGATATGCCGGGACGGTATCGGTTCGATCAGCCTCAGCTCAAAAAGGCGCTCTTCCTCCAGCTCCTGTTGGATAAAGTAGCGGTTTACAAACGCGGCGCCATATCCTCGCTGGGCAAACTCTATTAACATGTCAGAGCTGTTCAATTCAATATCAACCTCAACCTTTACTCCCTGTGCTTCAAACCATTGCTCGACGAATTGTCTGGTATTGCTTCCCGAAGAGAGGAGAAGCAACGGAATTTGTGTCAACGCTTGGGTAGAAATAGGGTTCTCTGACAGCGCACGGTACGCAGGACCGACTACAAAGCAATCATGATTGGTGCTGACATGCGTGACATCCAGTTCCTGATCGGATACCGGAAGATGAACGAGGCCAATATCAATTTTGCCTTCTTTCAGACGTTTTACGATTTCATACGTTCTGCCTTGCACAAGACGAATGCGCACCCCCGGATACGCGGTATGGAAACGGTCCAATGGATGGAGCAGGAGATGTTTGATCACAGGTCCGCTCGCTCCAATCCGCAGCTCCCCGGAAGCCAATTGCACAAACGACTTAATTCTCTTTTCTCCAGCTTCCAGAAGGGAAAAGGCTTGTTTGACATATTCCAATAAAGCCGAACCTTCCGAGGTCAGAGTGACACCCTTCGAATGACGGTGAAATAATTTGACGCCCATCATCTCCTCCAACTGCTTGATTGCATAGCTGACGGAAGGTTGGGTGATATGAAGCTCTTGTGCTGCCTTGGTTAGATTGCCCAGCTCGGCTGTACGCAAAAAAATGCGATACCATTCCATGTGAATATTCATTTTGATATAGACCCTCTCTATGACAAACTTCGTTATTTGTGATTTCATTTATTATAGCTTACTTATTATAATCAAACATAACAATTGACTACGAAGAAATGGGAGAGTTTGCAAAATGGCGGGAAATTCATTCGGAGAAGTATTTAGAATCACCACGTTCGGAGAATCGCATGGAGAAGCTGTAGGCGTAATCGTAGACGGAGTAACACCCGGAATTGAGATTGACCGGGAATACATTCAAAAACAAATGGATCGAAGAAAGCCAGGTCAATCATCCATTACGACAAGCAGAAAAGAGTACGACATCGTAAATATCCTATCCGGCACTTTTGAAGGCAAAACAACCGGGACCCCTGTCTTTATGATTTTGTATAACACGGATATGAGGCCGGAAGCCTATGACGATATTAAACATTCCTTTAGACCCGGTCACGCCGATTTCACCTATTTGCAAAAGTATGGAATCAGGGATTACAGAGGAAGTGGAAGGGCTTCAGGAAGAGAGACTGCCGGAAGAGTTGCTGCCGGGGCATTGGCACGCAAACTGCTTGAGAATAGAGGGGTAAGCGTTTTAGCTTACACGACAGAAGTGGGCGGAATCAAGAGCAATCAATTTGTGGAAAGTGCGATTGAGGAAAATCCCGTAAGGACTTGTGATCCCGATGCAGCGCCTGCCATGGTAGAAAAGATAGAAGAGCTCGCAAGGCTTGGAGATAGCTGTGGGGGAATCGTAGAATGCAGGGTTAGAGGGGCCATTCCCGGTCTCGGGGAGCCTGTTTTTGATAAATTGGACGCAGATCTTGCGAAGGCAATGCTGTCGATTGGGGCCGTAAAGGGAATTGAGTTCGGGACTGGCTTCGATGGAACAAGGATGTTGGGAAGCGAACATAATGACGGCATGGATAAAAATGGCTTCTTGAGCAACCATTCAGGAGGGATCATTGGCGGAATCAGCACCGGACAAGAGATTGTGTTCCGAATTGCTGTCAAACCTACTTCATCCATATCGGCAGCCCAAAAAACCATCGATATTCATGGAAACGAAAAAGAAATCGTCACCACAGGCCGGCATGACCCTTGTATTTGTCCACGAATCGTTCCAGTAGTAGAAGCGATGACCTGTCTGGTTCTGGAGGATCACTTCAAACGCCATTTGGCCATGCATCAATGATCCGACAATTCAATCATATAGAACTGCAAAAAAGCCCCTCGAAAGGGGATTTTTCTACACCAACAAACCGCCACCGCCCTTG
>DASQMM010000506.1:0-6372 GCA_035645495.1 Brevibacillus sp.
ACCAAAGAGGTCTATCTGAAACTGGTCAAGCAGGGCAAGATCGATGCGCATATCCGTAAGGAGTACGGAATTTCAAACTGGACCACGTTGAAGCGCATGAAGGATGCCTGGGGGATAACGGGGGACGGCAGGGCAAGTCAGACGGTGAAGGATTCTGCATCGCCAGCAGGCGTTTCTCTTGAACAGATCATGGATAAGCTCAACTTCATTGCAGCTGAGCAGGCAGAAACAAAAAAGCAGCTGAATGGGATCTGCGAAATCCTCACTCAGCTGACACAAAAAAATAATTCACCTATGGATCAGTATATCCAAAACTATAACGAAAAGTCCAAAGATGACAAATCATACGAATTGATTCGGCAGTTGCTAAAAGAGTTGCTGTAGGTGCAACAGTAATTCAGGAAGGAGATATCGGCATGGAAATGGCAGAACTGTTCAAGCGAGTCCAGGATCTTACAAGCAAATATCCGCACCTATCCAAAGAGGAAATCGCGGAATTACGGGTGCTTGGCGGAAGAATTAGTGCTGAGTGTGCAAACGTCCTGTACGACATGCGTTTGGAGGAGGAGGGATGATTGGGTGAAGGCTCCAAAACAGTACGAATGCTTGGATTGTGGTTTTATCAGTAGTAGATCAAAGACGATGAAAGTAAAATACGGCAGCAGAACAGTCCTTGGGTTTGCCATTTGCTTTAAGTGTCGAGGACAGGTCAAGGAACGTGAGGAATGGGTTCAATGGCACCGGCAGGAGTACATGAAATGGGAAGCAGATAGACAGAAATGGTTAGAAGAGGAAGCGAAAAAGAGAGGTCTTGTTTAACAAAACTTTACCCTCAGGATAAGAGCCAGAAGCAAGGGACGGTGAACAGCATGGAGATCATCCAGTCCTATCATGATCTTTGCAAAGAGATCGATATTTTTGAAATGCGCATCAGTGATCTGGAGTGGGAATACGAGTTCTGGTATCGTGCTTGTTTCAGCTCCTCAAGGAAATTGTCGACTCCTCTGGATATCTGCCTGGAGCGCATGGAGAAGATTTGTGACCAGGTTGAGACGTACAGCGCGATTCTCGAAGAGAAAGAGAAAACGAGGAAGGCCATCGAGGAACGAATGAATGAATTTGATGGGCTGGAATACAAGGTACAGTACATGCGGGATGTAGAAGGAAAGACATTGGCTGAGATTGCAGCGGATCTGGGTTACTCCTATAACTGGATCAAGAAGATCAGCAGACGGGCAAAGAAGGCACCAAGAAAGCACCACGCTATTGCAAAAAACGTGATACGATGATAGCGTGAACAGTTTTCAAATACGCATCAGATTTTGAGAGTCCAGCCACAGGTTGGGCTCTTTCTATTTTGCAAAGGAGAGAGGAGCTATGAGACTTGATGAGTTGGAATTCAGCATAGAGAAACACGCATACGAACGATATTGCCAACGAGTGAAATTTGTTACGCAAGACGAGCTGATGGACCTGATAAGGACGCAACTGCTTCCCGGACATTATCGACAGCATGGCTATCTTCAGCTTGATGGAGTCTGGTGGAAGTATAGCGTCACAGGATCCAAGATCACGCTGCACACCTGCTATGGCAGGAACCATATTGATCTGCCAGCTGCAATCCGGTGGGCGAAACGGCACAAGGATCGGATTGTGCTGGGTGATGTCTATGCCGAGTAAGCCGTTGAAGCCGTGTAGCAGACCTGGTTGTCGCGAGCTGGTGACTGGCCGCTATTGCGATCAGCATGCGAAGAGTGAATCACAGGCGTATGAACGCGCTAGAGGATCAGCGTATCAACGGGGATACGATAGTAAATGGCAGCGATACAGCAAATCCTTTCTCAGACGAAATCCGTTGTGTGCCTGTGAGGACTGCAAGAAGCTACCAGTCCCACTACCTGCAGAGGTGACAGATCACATCGTACCGCATAAAGGGGACAAGCGGCTGTTCTGGGATCCGAAAAACCATCAGCCGATGAACAAACGGTGCCATGACCGCAAGACGGCGCGGGAGGATGGCGGCTTTGGGAATCGCTTTCACACTTCACTGGGATAAAGTAAAAAGGGAGGGGGAGGGGGAGGTCAAATCTCGGGGAGGGCCCTTTCGCAAGACCGTCGCGCCCTCGTTTGTGAGAAAATGTCCCCAAAAAAATTCAAAAAATGGAGGTGAGCAGCGTTGAACCAAGTGATCGACTTTTCAAAAATGCAGATCGGCAAGAAAGGCGGCGGGAAGCATTGGACGAAAAAAGAAGTTGAGTCCCGGGAGCGCGCTGCCGCCAAGGTTACTCGCAAGAAAAAAGTTAATTTGAAGATGCCGCCCTGGTTGGACACCGAGGCACAGGCCGTTTGGAAGAAGACCATTCGCGACATGAAGGGCTTCGACATCTTGGACAAGGTTGATGAAGATGTACTCGCCACTTACTGCGATGCGGTAGCTCGGCACAAGGAGCTATCGGATATGATCCGGGAAAAGGGGTACACGGTTTATAATGCTGCTGGTTCTCTGGTCGAAGCCCCTTGGGTAAAAACACAATTGAGCTATGCACGAATCATGATGCAGTACGCGGATAAGCTCGGGTTGAATGCAAATTCGCGTGCGCGTCTCGCCCGAAGCATAGCGACAGAGGAAAAGGATGATCCCAATGCGGACCTCTTTGACTAATGTCCCCGATTTGGATCAGTTGCACCCGACGCATCGTTACGCGGTAGAGATTGTGGCTGGTCTTCGACAGTCGAACGAACTAGAGTGGCTTGCTTGTGAAAGACACCTAAAAGACCTCCAGCGACAGGGAACTGAAGAGTTCCCTTTTGTATTTGATGAGAGCCGTGCTGATCGAATTTTTGACTGGTTCGAACGCTGCTGTCGGCATGTTCGCGGCCCTTTCTCTGGTCAGCCGATTGAACTTGTCCCGTTCCAGAAGTTTGATCTTGGTTGTGTTTTCGGTTGGGTCCATAAGGACTCAGGAAAGCGGAGATTTAGTCGTTCGTACAATGAACGGGCTCGCGGGAATGTGAAGTCGACAGAAATGTCGGGTATCGCTTTGTATGGTATGTGCGGCGATTGCGTTTACCCGCCAGGCGACCAGTCCCAGAAACGGTACGAGGATATGCCTGAGGTTGAATGTGCTGCCGTCGATAAACAACAAGCCAAGCGTGTTTGGGGCGATGCACAGAAGATGGGGGAAGGAAGCCCGGACATTTTGAAGCGTTTGCGGATCAAGCGGACTTACATTGAGCATGCAACGCGAGGAGGCTGGCTACGACCGCTGTCAAAGGATACAAAAAACAAGGATTCCGGTGCTCCATGCATCATCATCATTGACGAATATCATATTCACCCAACCAGTGAGATCGTTGACGTTCTTTATTCCGGATTCGGTAAACGACTCCAATCGCTTATGTTAATCATCACGACTGCCGGTAAAAACGCCGAGAACAACCCGTGTAAGAAAGAGCGGGATATGCTGGAGAAGATGTTGCGCGGCGAAATCCCGATGATCGAATCTTATTTTGCTATGATTCGGACGCTGGATAAGGGAGATGACCCTCATGATAAGAGCAAATGGCCAAAGGCGAACCCAATCTTGCAGGAGGAAAACGAATACGCCGAGGAGCTGCTGAGGCAGATTCAGACAGAGCATGACGAGGCATTCAATTCCGGAGACCCGGCCAAGATACGTGAATGGCTGACTAAACGTGTAAATCTCTGGCAAGCGGACAGCGAGGACAAATACATGAGCGGCATTATGGACAAATGGAAGGCATTGGCCGTTCCGCGTAAGGAGTTTTTGGAGCTTATCCGTGGTCGAAATGGCTACGCTGGCGGCGACCTGTCCAAGCGTATCGATTTGACGGCAGATGCACATGTTTTCCCGTTAGAAGACGGACGATATGCAGTCACAGCTCATGGATTTATGCCAGAAGAGTCGGCAACAAAGCACGAACACTCGGATCGCGTGCCTTATCGGCATTGGGCGTCTGAGGGCTGGTGCACAATCACACCTGGGGCAGTTACGGATTACAAATTTCTTGCGACACATCTTGATGATTTCGAATTTGATAATCGCGTCCAGGTACTGGAAGAATGTTACGACCCATATAACGCTACGCATTTCATGCAGGAGCGTGAAGCGGCCGGCAAAAAAGTCGTCGAGATCCGGCAAGGTGTCCAAACGCTTTCGGAGCCAACGAAATTTTTCCGCGAGCTTATTTTGCAGGGGCGTATTGTCCATGATGGAAATCCGCTTTTAACATGGTGCCTTTCCAATGCTGTTGAAGTGACAGACAATAACGGAAATATCAAATTAAGTAAGAAGCACAAGGACGACAGCCAACGGATCGACTTGGCAGCAGCTCTAATCAATGCAATGGTCCGTGCGATGGTTGCCGAAGATAATAGATCGGTTTACGAGACTCGCGGTCTGCGTCGGCTGTAGGGAGGTGAGAGATTGAAGTTTAAGACACGGATCAAGAATGCGTATAAGGCCCTAACCGGGGAATACGGCATGGAAGACTTCGACCGTGACGCAAGAAATCGCTATAGAGGCGGTACATCGCATGCAGGTGTGGATGTCAACGAATCATCTGCAATTCGCTTCATCACGGTTTATTCTTGTGTTCGGGTGCTTGCTGAGGCAATCGCCTCTCTACCGATTACACTTCACCAGGAGCGTCCAAATGGTCGGGGTTCCGATAAGGTACGAGATCATCCGCTATATGATCTGCTCTACACTGCACCGAACACTGACATGACAACAGTCACTTGGCGAGAGCAGCAGATCGCAAGCCAGGCGTTGTCTGGTAATTGTTATTCCGTGATCACTCGTAATGGGCGCGGTGAGGTTATCGACCTTTATCCAGTGCCTTGGACAGACTGCGTGCCACAACGGGACTTGTCAGATTATCGTATCTATTACCAGATCAACGACAGAGGGAAGTCTGAACGGTTTCCTGCTTCCGAAGTGTTCCATGTCCCCGGCATGGGCTTCGACGGTGTTATGGGATACAGCCCTGTCAGAATGGCAGCAGAGGCGATCGGTACCGGGATGGCAGCTGAGCAATTCAATGCTCGCTTTTTCGGCCAGGGAATGAACATCGGGTCTGTCTTTCAGACCGATGCGGCTTTATCGGATAAAGCATTCAGTCGTTTGCAAGACGATCTGATCGAGCGCGGCAGCGGGCTCGCAAATAGTTGGAAGCCGCTGATTTTGGAAGAGGGCCTAAAGTTCAACCGGATCCCGATGCCTTTGAAAGACGCACAGTTTATCGAAGGGCGGCAGTTTACCCGGACGGAGATTGCAGGGCTGTTCCGCGTGCCCCCGCACATGATCGCTGACTTGTCACGCAGTACGTTCTCGAATATTGAGCATCAATCAATTGATTTTGTCACGTACACTCTCATGCCGTACATCGTGGCCTGGGAAAAAGCGATATCCTGGCGACTGCTGACCCCAGAGGAGCGACGACGTGGACTTTATGTCAAATTTAACGTTGCTGGCCTGCTCCGTGGTGACTACAAGAGCAGGCAGGAGGGACTTGCTGTGATGCGCCAGAACGGCGTAATTTCCACCAACGATTGGCTTGAGATTGAGGATATGAATCCACGACAAGACGAGGGCGCAGATGCAATCCTTGTGAATGGAAACATGATCAGTGTTGCAGCAGCCGCACAAGCTACTGCAAACGGAGGAGGTGAGACAAGTGCCGAAGATCGAGATAAAGGGCGTCATCGTGTCCAATGACGACGCATGGATTTACGATTGGTTTGAAATGGAACATACCAGCCCGCGAAGTGTAGCAGATGAGATTGCTGGAGCTAGTGGGGAACCTTTGGAGATCGCGATCAACTCCCCGGGTGGAGATGTGTATGCCGGATCGGAGATATACACAGCGCTCAAAGAGTATCAGGGAGAAGTTACTGTCAAGATTGTCGGCGTGGCAGCTAGTGCTGCTTCGGTAGCGGCAATGGCTGGTGATAGAGTGCTTATTTCCCCTACAGCCCAGATCATGATCCACAACGTCAGCTCGGGCGCATGGGGAGATCATCGCGACCACGCCCATGAGGCGGATGTGCTTAAAGGGTGGAACAAATCTATTGCCAATGCCTATGCGCTAAAGAGCGGCCTTTCCGAGTCTGAGTTGCTGGCCATGATGAACAAGGAAACATGGCTTACGGCGCAAGAGGCAAAAGAAAAAGGCTTTGTCGACGAAATCATGTTCGACGAGGGTCGTCGTCTTGCTGCATCAGCAAGCGGATTACTTCCCCCGGAGGTTATCGCAAAACTTCGAAATGAATTGGTTAAAAACAAATCGGCATCCCGAGGACAGACCGCTGTAAGGTCTGTTTCTTTTTATGCAAAAAAATTAGCTCTC
>DASQMM010000507.1:0-2212 GCA_035645495.1 Brevibacillus sp.
ACGGCACTTGCAATGGAGTAGATAGCGAGTCATACACTCTCTTCTGCATCTTGGCTGAGGGCTGATCGACGTACGAAGCAGAGACTGATTGATACTAGGGAGGTTTCTTCATTGAGCATTTTTGATTACATGCAAAAATACGATTACGAGCAGTTGGTTTTTTGCCAGGATCAGAATTCCGGTCTCAAAGCCATCATTTGTATTCACGATACAACACTTGGCCCTGCACTGGGCGGAACTCGCATGTGGCCGTACAAAAACGAAGAAGAAGCGATTGTCGATGTTTTGCGCCTTGCACGCGGAATGACTTACAAAAATGCCGCAGCAGGACTCAATATTGGAGGCGGAAAAGCCGTCATTATCGGAGATCCACGTCAGCATAAGACCGAGGAGCTGTTCCGCGCTTTCGGACGCTACATTCAGGGGTTGAATGGGCGCTACATCACTGCCGAGGACGTGGGAACCTCTGTAGCCGATATGGACCTGATCCACCTCGAAACAGATTACGTCACGGGAGTATCTCCTGCATTCGGCTCCAGCGGCAACCCTTCTCCGGTGACAGCCTACGGCGTATACCGGGGGATGAAAGCCGCAGCCAAGCGTGCTTACGGCAGCGATGATTTATCCGGTCGCGTCGTGGCAGTGCAAGGTGTCGGGAATGTCGCGTACAATCTCTGCCGCCACCTGCATGAAGAAGGCGCCCACCTGATCGTCACGGACATCAATGAAGAAAATGTCAACCGCGCTGTGAATGATTTCGGTGCGAAAGCGGTCGGCGTCAATGAAATCTTCGGAGTGGAGTGCGACATTTTCTCTCCTTGCGCACTGGGCGCAGTGATCAACGATGACACGATTCCTTTGCTCAAGGCAAAAGTAATCGCTGGGGCAGCCAACAATCAGCTGAAAGAAGAAAGACACGGCGATCTGATTCACGAGATGGGCCTCATCTATGCGCCTGACTACGTGATCAATGCAGGCGGTGTGATTAACGTGGCCGACGAGCTCCAGGGCTACAATCGCGAACGCGCGCTGAAAAAAGTGGAGACCATCTATGACAATATCTTGCGGGTATTCGAGATTGCCGAGCGCGACGGTGTTCCTTCCTACAAGGCGGCAGACCGCATGGCCGAAGAAAGAATCGCAAGTGTCGCAAAATCACGTAATACTTTCCTGCAAAATGGCAAGACTGTTTACCATCGTTAACAGATGTGAAGCATGACCTATTCCCTGGCCTGCTCTCCCTCTGGTAGAGGGGTCAGGGTCTACATACGCAACGTTCTTTCGAATATTCATACTAGCCATTCCATACAGCGTGGAAGAGACCCGGTGCTGCTTGCTTCCGGGATGAAAGGGGATGTCAAACATGTCTCAGGAGTTTGATCTGGTTGTCCTGGGTGGGGGAACAGGAGGCTATGTTGCAGCGATTCGCGCTTCCCAACTGGGGATGAAGGTCGCGATCGTAGAAAAGGAAAAGCTGGGCGGAACCTGCCTTCATAAAGGGTGCATTCCCTCAAAAGCCTTTTTGCGCAGTGCGGAAGTGTTCGCAACCTTGAAGGAGAGCAACAAGTACGGAGTGCTGGCAGGTGAGGTAGGCTACGACTTCGGCAAGGTCCAGGAGCGCAAGAAAAACATCATTGAGCAGCTGCACAAAGGCGTCCAGTTTCTGATGAAGAAAGGCAGCATCACCATCTTTGAAGGCTTCGGCCGCGTCATGGGGCCCTCTATCTTTTCCCCGCAGGCAGGTGCCGTGCGAATCGAGAAGGAGAACGGCGATCAGGAAATGATCGTTCCTCGTTTTCTCTTGCTGGCGACAGGCTCGCGACCTCGAACATTGCCCGGCCTGACGATCGACGGGACACAAGTCGTGACGAGCGATGAAGCCTTGGAGTGGGAAGAGTTGCCCAAGTCCGTCGTCATCGTGGGTGGTGGCGTGATCGGCATCGAATGGGCATCCATGCTGAATGATTTCGGAGTAGATGTCACGGTAGTCGAATACGCAGACCGTATCCTCCCGACGGAAGATGAGGAAGTCAGCAAGGAAATGGCCCGATTGCTGAAAAAACGCAAGGTGCAAATAGTGACCGGAGCCAAGGTGCTGGCTGAGTCCGTGGAAAAGGGAGACGGTCTGGTCAAAATTCAGGCGGAGACGGCAAACGGTGTTCAAACCTTTGAAGCTGTCAAAATTCTCGTTTCCGTCGGGCGACAGGCCAAC
>DASQMM010000508.1:0-6701 GCA_035645495.1 Brevibacillus sp.
ATTCCCAAGTACGCCCGGCTGACGCGAGGATCGACGCTTGGCGTCAAGTCATCCGGATATGTAGAGGCGAGCCGTGCGATGGGCACTTCTCAAGCGCGAATCCTGCTGTTTCAGATCATGCCCAACATCATGAGCACCTTGCTGGTCTACACCACATTGCAGATTGGCATCGCCATTCTGGATACGGCAGCGCTCAGCTTCATCGGACTTGGAGCGCAGCCACCGACACCCGAATGGGGGACGATGCTCAGCGAAGGCAAGGAATATATTACGGATGCCTGGTGGCTGGCTACTTTCCCGGGGCTGTCGATCAGCATCGTCGTCTTTTCCGTCAATATTCTCGGGGACGCCCTGCGTGACATTCTAGATCCGAAATCCAATTAATGGGATTTGACGGCTGCCCATTTCCGTTCGATTCCTTTGACCGCATGGATGAAAAATTCGACGAGATCCCGCTTGGACTCGCGCAAGCAGATAATATCGCTCTTGCGGGCAAGCTGCGCCATAGGCTTGGGGGAGATTTCGACAAGCTGACCGCTGGCAAGCTCCTCCAGGACGCACAGCTCCGGCAAAAAGCTGATTCCGACACCGCGCATCACCATCTTTTTGGCGGCTTCGAAGTTCGGGACCTCCATGATGATGTTCGGGAGGATTTCGTTGCGGTGATAGTGGCGCTGGATCATGAGCCATTCCAGTGTCCCGTGTGCAAGAACGATATGCGGTTCGCGTCCGACCAGATCCCATGTCAGCTTGTGCGGCGGCATGGAACAGAACGGGTGCGAGGCAGGCACTACGAGGCGCATAGTGTCGGTGTGCAAATGATAGGAGTCGATCAAGGGATGGGAAACCGTCCTGGCCAGTCCGAAATCGACATCTTTGTTCAACACCTTTTCCAGCACAAAAGCCGAGGAGCCCACGAGGATGCGAATGTTGACACCGGGGTATTTTTCGCGATAGAGCGGCAGGATTTCTGGGAGAATATGGGTGGACATCAAGAGGGTGCAGCCGATCGTCAAATTATTGCTGGATTGGGGCTGTTCCCGCAATGTAGTGGAAATCTCCTGGTACGCATGGAGAATCTTCTGGGCGTATGGCAGGAATTGTTTGCCGCGCTCTGTCAAAGAGATGTGTTTGTTGTCGCGATGAAAAAGGGGGCCCCCCAGCTCCCGTTCCAAAGATTGAATTCTGGCGGTCACGGAAGGTTGGGTAAGATACAGCGCCTCAGCCGCCTTGTTGAAACTCCCGAGTTGAAACGCGTATAGAAACGCCTCAATATGATCCATATTCATGTCGCAAGCCCCCTTCTGAAGGTTTTGAATGTTTGGATTATGAGAAGTATATCACAACATGCAGGCTAGCTTGTCTAGGAGGTGCCCTATGAATGGCCGACCGTCTGTTCTGGAAGTAAATGGACTGACCACACAATTTTCCAATCGTCAAAACAGGGCGGTAACCGTCGTGGATGGCGTCGATTTTACAGTGAAAAAGGGGGAGACCTTGGGGATCGTCGGAGAGTCGGGCTGTGGAAAAAGCGTGACCTCGCTGTCGATTATGCGGCTGCTCGGCAAGAACGGCAGAGTAAGCGGAAGCGTTCGCTTTGAAGGACAGGAGACGTTGCACTTGTCCGAAGCCGAGATGCGCAAGCTGCGGGGAAACCGAATGGCGATGATTTTTCAGGAGCCGATGACCTCGCTCAATCCGGTGTTGACGATCGGCAGGCAGATCGGAGAGGTCTTGCATCTGCACACCTCTCTCGGAGCGGAAGAGCGAAAGCAGCGGGTGATTGAGCTTTTGACCCAGGTTGGAATCCCTCGGGCCAAAGACATCTACGCTGAGTATCCGCACCGCCTGTCAGGAGGAATGAGACAGCGCGTCATGATCGCGATGGCGATGGCTTGCCAGCCCCAGCTTCTGATCGCGGATGAACCGACGACGGCCTTGGATGTGACGATCCAGGCGCAGATGCTGGGACTGATCCGAGAGATGCGGGACAACACGGGGATGTCCGTCATGCTTATCACTCATGATTTGGGGGTCGTGGCTGAGATGTGTGACCGGGTCTTGGTGATGTATGCCGGTCAAGTCATTGAATCCGCTGATGTGCGCACCTTATTGCGAGCACCCAAGCATCCCTACACGATGGGACTGATACGCTCGGTCCCGCATCGGGCAAAAGGCGTGAAGAGGCTGTACGCCATTCCGGGCAATGTCCCGTCCCCTGGAGAATGGCCGCAGGGCTGCCGATTTGCTCCCCGATGCAGCGAGGCCATGCCGATCTGTCAGCAGAAAAGCCCGAGCCTGTTGAAGCTGGATGATGGATCGGAGTGCAGATGCTGGCTGCATGCCCCGGATGCTGGTACGGAAGGAAGTGAGCGGACATGAGCCAACCCATTCTGGAGGTCAAAGGGCTGAAGAAGCATTTTGCCAGCAAAAAAGGCTGGTTTCAGCCGCCCTCTTACGTTCAGGCGGTAAACGGAATTGATTTGACCGTCTACGAGGGAGAGACGCTCAGCATCGTTGGAGAGTCCGGCTGCGGCAAGTCAACAACGGGGCGCTGTCTGTTGCGCCTGCTGGAACCGACGGCAGGAGAGGTCCGGTATCGCGGTCAGGATCTGACCAAATTGTCGGGCAAAGAAATGCGGGCGATGCGCAGTGAGCTGCAAATCGTCTTTCAGGACCCGTTTGCCACGCTCAATCCGAAGCTGACGATACGTCGCATCCTGGAGGAGCCGTTGATCGCCCAAAAGGTCCCGAAGGAGAAGCGTGCACAGATTATCGAGGAGACCATTCAGATCGTCGGACTGACTTTGGCTCATCTGGATCGGTATCCGCATCAGTTTTCCGGAGGGCAGCGCCAGCGGATCGGCATCGCTCGGGCCATCATGCTTCGGCCACAGCTCATTGTGGCAGATGAGCCCGTTTCCGCCTTGGACGTGTCGATTCAGTCGCAAATCTTGAATCTGCTGCAGGATCTGCAAGAGCAGTTCGGCATGACCTATATCTTCATTTCCCACGATTTGGGTGTAGTGGAGCACATCTCAGACCGGGTGGCGGTCATGTATCTGGGAGAGATCGTCGAGCTGGGGCGCAAGGAGGATCTGTTTCAATCACCGCTTCACCCGTATACCCGAGCCCTAATCTCCGCGATCCCCGTAACGGACCCGGATGAGAAAAAGGAGCGGATCATCTTGCAGGGAGATTTGCCTTCGCCGGCCAATCCGCCCTCGGGGTGCCGCTTTCATCCGCGCTGTCACGCATGCATGGACATCTGCAAGACAGAGGTGCCCAAGGAGACGTTCATCGCAGGGCAGATGGTTCGCTGCCATCTCTACGACGAGAAAAAGGAGAGATAGATATGTACGCACACATTAATGGAACACGCATTTTTTTCGATGTAGAGGGGATGGGCTGGGTGCCGGATGGGCCCATTCTGCGGGAAAAGCCGGTCTGCTTTATCCTGCACGGAGGACCGGGCGGCGATCACACGGGGTATAAGCCGGGCCTGACACCGTTATCCGAGCACATGCAGCTCGTCTACATCGACAATCGCGGCAGCGGACACTCGGATCATGGACCGAAGGAGAGCTATACCCTGGAAAACAATGTAGCGGACATCGATGCGCTGCGCAGGCATTTGGGGCTGGAAAAGGTCGTGCTGCACGGTCATTCTTATGGGGGGATGGTGGCGCAGGAGTACGCCTTGCGCTACCCCGATCACGTAGCAGGGCTGCTGTTGTTGACGACTTCGCCGAGCTACGAGTTTCTCCACAAGGCTAAAAAGATCGTCGAGGAAAAGGGAACACCGGAGATGAAAGAAATCACGGCCGTTCTATGGGAGGGACAATTCGAGTCTCAGGAGCAGTTGAATCGCTTCTATGAAATCATGGCGCCGATGTACTCGGTCACGCATAACGCACAGCCGAGCGAAGAAGAAAAGCAGCGAACGCTCGACGCCAGGGCGCGCTCCAATCGTTCGTACCAGGCATTAAACCAAGGCTTCGGCGGCTTTTTGAAAACCTTCGACCTGCGGGATGAACTCCCAAACATCACCGCTCCTACTCTCATTATGGGGGCGCGCTACGACTGGATCACACCCGTGGAGGAGTCGGTAGAAATCGCACAGCGCATTCCCAACAGCGAGTTGGTAATCTTTGAGAACAGCAGCCACAGTGTGATCAAGGACGAGTATGAAAAATATCTGGCCGCTGTCATCAGTTTTCTGAAGCGAAGAGTTTTGCCTGCATTTTGATCATCTCGAAAATCGCGAATCGAGGAGGGTATCCGCGTTGTCAGATACCCTCTTCTGTATGTCTACATCCCGACCCTTCTTTTCTTGACACCCCTGTCAAAGTCTAGCAAACTAAACGCATAATCTCGTGTTCGGTCAAGCATCGGAGGTGGGAACATGTCGATCGACTTGCGCCAGCAGCGCATGGTGCTGATGGCGGTGCTGCTGGGAATCTTCGTCTCTCATTTTACGGCAGGGGTCATGAATGTAGCCTTGCCCGAGCTGATGAACGTGTTTCAAGTGAGTCTGGGAAGCATTCAATGGATTACGGTGGGGTATCTCCTGGTGATTGCTTCATTCCTGCCGCTGATGGGCAAGCTGGGGGACCGGGTCGGACTTCGCCTGATCCATAACCTGGGGTACCTGCTCTTTTTGATCAGCTCGATCCTCTTGGCACTTTCCCCAGGCTTTGCTGTTTTGCTAGTGCTGCGCGTGGTACAAGCCATCGGTGCCGCGATGTATCAAGCCACCAATGTCGCGCTGATCGCCGTCCATTTTCCCAAAAACAAAATGGGGAGAGCGCTGGGGCTGGTCAGTACGGCAGTGGCATTGGGGGCCATGTCGGGTCCGGTCATCGGGGGGATGGTGGCGGAGTGGCTGGGATGGCGCTGGCTGTTTTTGATTCATGTGCCAGTCTCCATCGCGGGTACATTTTTGGCATTCCGGTACATCCCAAAAGATGCGGGTGCTATAACAAAAGAACCGTTTCCTCTCGTCAGTATTATGCTGTTCATGCTGTTGATCGGCTCCTTGATTTACGGCATGTCCAACGGCAACCAATACGGCTGGCTGTCCGCACCAACCACGTTGGTTCTGGCGGGAAGTGTCGCCAGTCTGCTGGTGCTGACCTTGTGGGAGAGACGGCAGCAAAAGCCGTTTCTCCCGCTGCGCACCTGTAAAAATCCGATGGTGGCGAGCGGGATGGCTGTTACGTTTGCCGCCTATGCAGCCGCCAATACGACATTGGCAGTGACTCCCTTTTACCTGACCGGCTTTCAAAAAATGCAGACTGCACTGGCAGGCTATATCATGATTGCCTATCCGCTCGTCTTGGCCTTGTCCGGGCCAATGGCAGGAAGATTGTCAGATCGCTATGGTCCGAAACGCTTGACCTTGGCTGGTTTGGGGATGATGGGATTGGGCACGCTGTTGTTCGCGCTGTTCTATGAGCAAAGCTCCCTCGTGCTGATTGCCTTCATGATTGGAATGGTTGGAGCAGGCATGGGGCTTACGGCTTCGCCGAACCTGAGCCTGATCATGAAGCATGTACCGGCCCATGAATCAGCCAGCATCAGCGGGATGGTCGGGATGATCCGCAACGTCGGCATGGTATTCGGAGCTGCGATGGGGCTCGGTATGCTAGGTGGAGTAGACAATGATGGCGGAATCTCGGATTACAGCGGTGGTTTTGGTTTGAGCGCTTTCGTTTGCTTGATTAGTGTTTTGATCTTTCTATACGGCGAACGAATTGCAAAGAAGGAGAAGCAACTAGTGGTCGAGAGAGAGTCGGCGTAAGACCTGGAAAGCTGGTCGAGGAAAAAGGGGAGAAAAGCGAAGGCATTTGGGATCTTGACCGAGACGCAATGGAAAAGGCGGAACACGCACTCAGCGGCCAACCCTGAACCACTTCTTCGAAGGGGCTGCTTTTGGCCGCGGTTCCGCCTTTGGAATGGAGGCGTACAGGGATGGCCCCCCTGCGAAGATCCCAACCCGCCTGAGCGTTCTCCCCTTTTTCCTCTCCTCCTCTACAGCTCGATTAACGACGATTCGTTCCCCATCGTAACCATCCTCGGTTACACTTACCTCATGAGTAATGGTGGAAAAACCAGGAAATGGGGAGTGGAACCGTGCATCCTCTCATGTTTGCAAGTCTTGTCGTCATCACCACGTCCTTGATGGGCTCGTCATTCGCTGTGGGAAAAATCGGTTTATCGTATTTTTCTCCTTTGCTTTTGGTCGGATTTCGCTTTACCATTGCCGGCATTCTCATGGCGCTGTGGGTGTGGAGAAAGCCGCTTCCGTCCTCCATCCAAGATTGGAGCAAGCTGCTGCTGATCGGGTTTCTTCAGACCGCCAGCGTGATGGGCTGCATTTTTCTCAGCTTGCGCACGATTACAGCAGGCGAATCCTCCATCCTGACCTTTATGAATCCACTCTTGGTCGTGATCTGGGGGACCGTGTTTCTCGGTATGAAATATCGCTTTGCACAGTGGCTGGGCGTCTTGATCGGGATCATCGGAGTCGTCATTACGCTCGGGTCGCAGGTGCAGGTAGAGGCGGGAACATGGTTTGGGATCGGTTCGGCTGTCGCGTGGTCAGTAGCCACGATATTGGTGAAAAAATGGGGGGGCGCCTTCCATATTTGGGTAATGACGGCGTATCAAATGCTGTTTGGGGGATTGCTGCTCCTGCT
>DASQMM010000509.1:0-7138 GCA_035645495.1 Brevibacillus sp.
TCCTGCCTTTGCCCCACTATAAGGCGCTAATGAGTCAGCATTATGTCAGATGAAGGCAAAGAAAAAGACGACCTCGTCTGTAGACAAAAGTCGTCTTTTCTCATTTATTTTCGCAATACCAACAGGAATGTACTGCCTGCCTGCGAGCTTTCCTTCAGCGACAAATAACCGCCCAACGCCTGGGCAATCATCCGGCTGAACGATAAGCCCAATCCCAGTCCTCGCAGCATCTGCTTCTTTTCTTCTCCGCGAAAATAGCGTTCAAAGATCAGCGATTGCTCTTCCTCCGGGATTCCGCAGCCGTTGTCCTGCACTTCGATCCGAATCTCGTCTCCGGTCTCGGACAGGCGCAGGACGATGCGCCCGGCTGTCGGAATTGCCTGGGCAGCATTGTTCAGCAGATTGTAGAGGATCTGCTGTACCCGCATCGGATCGGTCAGTGCCATGACATCATGGTCCGGCTTTTCGATCTCGACAGTCAAATCCTCCCTTTCCATCGCGATGTGCCACTGATGGGAGATTTCCACGATGAGTTCATTCATGTTTTGCTGTTCTTTGCGAATCTGAATATCGCCGACTGCAAAAGAGTTGAAATCTAGCAGATCCTCTACCATTTTCTGCAGGCGCGAGGTCTCTTTCGAGCAAATTTCGAGGAACTCCTTGGCTTCTTCTCCGCTCACGATATCGTCCTTCACCGCCTGGATCAACCCGCTGATGGACGTCACGGGCGTTTTCAGCTCATGCGTCACTCCGGCAAGCAGTTCGGTCCGCATCATCTCCAACTGGCGCAGACGATCCGCCATTTCCTTAAAAGAGTGGTTCAATTCGTAGATCTCCTGCTCTGGCCGTTCCTTATCGAGGTGGATCTCATAGTTGCCTGTAACGATTTGATTGGCCGCAACAGCTACGTCCTTAATCGGCTGAGACAGTTTTTTGGTCAGCAAATAGATGACCAGCCACCCCAGCAAGCCCAAACTGATCAGCATGATAAAAAGGAGCTGGAACTGCGTGCTGTTGCGCATGACATCCTTGTCTGCCGTGAACAAAAGAACCCAGCCTGCGACCTGTTGGTCGACCAGAATGGTATGTTTGACAAAGAGGACTTGCTCCCCGCGTGACAAGGTAATCTTCTTCGTATCCTGATTCTCTTCCAGCAAGGCGGGGAGCAATTGTCTCAGTTCTCCCGAAAAAGGGCCGGGCCCGTCAAACAGCGGCTTTTTCTTCGCATCAACCACCAACAAAATGGGCTTGTAGTCCAGGTGCAGGGATTTCTGCCTGCTGTCCAGGATGCGAAAGAGAAACGGAGCCATCCGGATCTGTCCATTGACTTCCACTACCCGCTCGGCGATTTCCGCTGCCATCAGCTTCATAATGTCCAAACGCTTGGTCGTCTCGCTATGTTGCATCCAATAACTGGAAGTCGCCCCAACCACCAGCAGACCGACACATAATGTGAGCAAATAGCGTGTCGTCCAATATCGAAACAGCGAGGTTCTTCTTTTCTTTCTATTCATAGACACTTAACTTGTACCCCAATCCGCGATAGGTACGAATCTCCCCTTCTGCTGTCGGCCAATGCTCCAATGCTCGTCTGATCCGCTTGATTGCCAGGTCGACAGCCCGATCGCTCCCTTCGTAATCCATGCCCCATACCTGATCGATCAACTGCTCACGTGTAAATGCCTGATTTCTGTACTGGGCGAGAAATAAAAACAGCGACAAATCCTTCGGGGTAAACGAGATCTCGATGCCGTGCAGCATAACAGTTCGCGCTTTGAAGTCTACCTTCAAACTGCCAAACTGCGTGACATGCTCCCCCTCCATAATCTGAGTTGACCGGCGCAGAACAGCCTGCACGCGCGCGACGACCTCATCAGCGATAAACGGCTTCGTGATGTAGTCATCCGCCCCTTGGTGCAGCCCCGCCAGCTTGTTGTCGATCTGCCCCAAAGCGGTCAGCATGATTACGGGACATGAGCTTTTGGCCCGAATATACTCCAGAATGCTCCATCCACTTCGGCCTGGAAGCATGACATCTAATAGAACCAGTGCTGGATTGCACGTATCGAATTTTTGTTGTGCTTCATCACCCGAGAAGGCTTGTACCACCTGAAAATGATGTTTTTCCAGATACGCCTTCAACACACGGGAGATCGGCAATTCATCTTCCACTACCAGGATGTTTTTCATCCCTTTCATTCCCTTCTGACGCCTCTGATCTCTACTCTCTAGGGTATGGGAAAATGATGTCAACCAGATGTCTAAAAAGAAAGGCTGCTTAAAAAAATCAAGCAGCCCTCATCAGGGGGGAGTACGTGAAAAGCAATACTCTCCAGACGTCAGAATGCTTGTCCAAGGTTTCACAGATCACCCGACTCGCGAATATCGTACTAGCAAATTAGGAACGTTCACCTAAGAATGGCGAGAAAAATTTCCGCTCATTCCTGGGACCGTTAGGCTTGTGGGCGGGTGTGGCGGGTCGGGATCGCTTGGAGAGGATCATCTGGCCAGTAGTGCTTGGGATAACGCCCCTTCAAATCTTTTTTCACCTCAAAATACGCCTGCTGCCAAAAGCTGGACAAGTCACGTGTCACTTGAACGGGACGGCGGGCAGGCGAGAGCAGATGCATGGTCAACGGGACCCGTCCTCGACCGATACACGGCGTTTTTTGCCATCCGAACACCTCTTGCAGCCGAACCGCCAACACCGGATTTTGCGGATCCGAATAATCGATGGGAATTCGCGAACCGCTGGGAACGACCAAGTGTGTCGGGGCAAACTCCTCCAATTCGCGTCTTTGGCTCCAGGTCAGCATTTCTGCAAGGATGGAGTCGAGGGACAAGCGTGACAAATCATCTCGCGTTTTGCAGCCGTACACATGGGGACCCAGCCATTCATCCAAACTGCCTAACAACGCTTCATCCGAAACATCTGGCCAGCCTTCCTCGATGCTGTGCATCATCTGCAAGCGCTCCCGATACTGGATCGCCTGACGATTCCAGGGAAGGATCTCCAATCCCTCTTGTGCAATGCCTGAAAGGAGCGCATGCAGCACCGCATCCGGATCGGGATCGGCGACAGAGGATTCCCGCAATAAGAGGGCACCCAGTCGTTTTTGCTTGCGAACGCGTACGGATTGGGACGCGCTATCCCACCAGACTTTTTGCTCTTCTTCGATCTCGGCAGCAAAATGCTGCTCCAGCTCCGCCTCGCTCAACGCTGCAGCCAATCGAATCCGGCTATCCGTTCCCTGATCATCCAGCTGCGCTGCAACCACAATTTTTTCATACGAGAGCCATTGCTCCGTCAGGAAAACTGCTCCCCGGCCATTCCGCAATACATACCTCCCATTCTCTCGACGCTGTGCGATTCGGTCAGGAAAGGCAAAGGCTGCTAGAATACCGATGGAAGCCAGGTCCTTTTCCTGCACAAGTAGCTTGTGGGTGTGGCCGAGTTCATGCAGATATCTCTCCGCTTCTTCTTTTACCCGTACACAAGCACCTGAATCTATCTCTGCATCGGGAGGTAGCTTTCCTGAGAATCTCGCCCCCTCCAGCAAAATCTGCATTCGCAGGCCAAGATCCGCTGTACGTCCAGCACCGCTTCCCCTCAGAATGTCGCGCTCCCCGAGAAGGGCAGCCAGTAGACAGCCTAGCGCGGCAACTCCAAGCTGATCGGCTTTCGCAAGCATATGTCCCTGTCGAGGATGCATCCCCATCGCGGCAATCCTTTTTCCATGCGCAGTCAGCACATGCCGTTCATCGAGTGCCCCCAACCTCATCAACAACTCTCGTGCTTGGTTATAGGAAGCAGGTGGCGGCGGATCGAGCCAGCTCAGTTCTGTTGGCTCCTTCACTCCCCATGCTGCCAGCTCCAATGCCAGGGAAGCCAGATCCGCTTCCTTGATCTCGGGAACGTGATAGGCTGGCATGATCCTCTCCTCTTGTTGAGTCCACATGCGGTAACAGACACCGGGACCAAGACGCCCCGCACGTCCTCTCCGCTGGTCAGCAGAAGCCAATGAGACCGGAACCGTCTCCAGTCTCGTCATTCCGGTTCGCGGGGAAAAACGGGGAACACGCATCAAGCCGCAATCGATTACGACCCGCACTCCTTCCACGGTCAGGCTCGTTTCCGCAATGGAGGTAGCCAACACGACTTTTCTCTGGCCTGGTTTTGCTGGCTGGAGTGCCTGGTCCTGCTTCTCTTGAGGAAGAGCCCCATACAACGGACAGATTTGCACGCCGGGGGGCAAGTCGATCAAGGAAAGCTCACTCGCCACTCGTCGAATCTCCCCTGCACCTGGCAAAAAGACAAGGATATCCCCTTCCTCACGCTCCAGTGCCTGTCGGATGAGGCGTACCGTCGACAGCTCCAGCCTTTCGGTCATATGCTGCGGCAAATACCGCGTCTCGACTGGATAGGTCCTGCCCTCGCTGGTGATGACAGGTGCATCCCCCAGCAATGCTGCGATCGGCCCAGCATCCAGCGTAGCGGACATAACCAGCAGGCGCAGGTCGTCACGGAAAAGCTCACGTGCCTGAAGGGCGAGAGCCAGCCCCAGATCGGCGTGCAGACTGCGCTCGTGAAACTCATCAAAGATCAGAAGGCCGACTCCCTCCAATGAGGGATCAGACTGAAGCATCCGGGTCAATACACCTTCTGTGATGACCTCGATCCGCGTATTAGGTCCGATACGCGAATCCTGCCTCACGCGATAGCCTACTGTCTCCCCTACGGTCTCGCCGCGCATCTTTGCCATATAGCGAGCGACTGTTTTTGCTGCCAGCCGACGCGGTTCCAGGAGCAAGATCCGCTGCCCCGCTAGCCATGGCTCATCCAGCAGCGCGAGGGGGACCCGAGTCGTTTTTCCTGCCCCCGGCTCGGCGATCAGTACCGCTCTTCCTTGCATTTGCAGTGCTTCCAGGCACGCTGGCAAAACATGATCGATTGGGTATACTGTCATCTATTTTCCTCATCTCGCCTTACATTCGATTTCTCTCTTGTTACTCTAACGGGAGGAGGCGATTTTGAAAAGTAGCGTGTAAGGGGAGGCTGGTTCAATCGAAGAAAAATAGTACAATAATGGAAGTTGTATTTTGGCATGCGGGGAACGTAGAAAAGGGAGGTGTTACCTTGGAACGTGCGATCCACATTTTTCCGGAACTTGAACAAGTTGATTTGATCCAATCAATCCGAAAAAAATACGATCCCTTGTACACTTGCATACCTCCTCATATCACGCTAGTTTTTCCTTTTGAGAGCCAGCTCACAAATGCCGATCTCTATCGTCATGTGAAACAAGCCGTAACAGGGTTTCAGCCATTTCTCATCCGCTTGGAAGAAATCACGGCTTCCAATGATCACTATCTGTTCTTAAATGTGAAGTGGGGCAACGATCAAATCATTGCTTTGCATGATAAGCTCTACACGGGGCCGCTGGCTACATATCGTAGTTACAGCCATACCTATCTCCCCCATTTGACCGTTGGGAGACTCAATCATGAACAAGATTTAGAAGAAGCTCTCAAGGACACACGTTCTTTCAATCATCGTTTTGAAACACAGGTCAGCCAAGTAATGGTCGAAAGGATCGATCATAACGAATTGTCGAAAGTCGAATTTGCCGTCTCTTTTCCGTAATCGAAACCAACATCAAAAAAACCAGAATGGAGAAATATCCCCACCCTGGTTTTCCTGGAAAAGAGGATCTCCTCGAGCGCCATTGCGAAATCCCGCTGCTTCCGATTCTCCGTTACCAATTCTTCCGCTCACGAAGCGTAGTAATATGCGCCGTATGGTGCAGATTGTGCCATGCTGCAAACGAAAGAGCTGCGTCCAGCGTCCAAACGCCATTTACCGGGTGACGGAAAGTTCGGGCGAAATCAGCCACAGGGGTCGAGCGCAGCAGGAACACCAATCGACGGTTCAATTGCTCGATCAGTGCAAGTGATGCTTCAATCGGCAACACTTTGCTGTCCGGCAGCTCCGCCCATCCCTCTTCATCGAACGGTTTGACCACTGGCTCTATTTCTGTCAACGCCAGCTTCGTACGGAAAAAGAAATTCAGATTCGCATCTGCCAAATGATGAACGACCTGCCTCACTGTCCACCCCTCTGGTCGGTAAGGTGTATCGAGCTGTTCGTTCGTCAGGTCCAAGACCGCCTCCGACAGCTTGACAGGCGCATCTTCAATCACGGCAATGAAATTTTCCCTTGTCTCCTCATCCAGCGAGTCCTGCCTTTGGAACGGACCGATCGGATAGCGCAATTCCTCCATGGCTACCACTCCCCCTGTTGTATCTTCACCCATTATATTCCAAGCTCTGGACGGATGAGAACCATAAGCTCGGCTGCATCAACGTTCGCTGTCTTTGACAAGGAAAGACGATAGCACTTCACCAGATGCAGGCCATTGTGATACTCCTTGTCATAGGCTCGCTCAAAGCCCATCCGTTCGTACAAGCGGATAGCCGCTGCCATCATGTCTACGGTATGCAGGTAGAGATGAGAAGCCCCCATCGCCAAAGACCTCTTCACTACCTCCTCGATCAGTGCAGTGGCAACGCCCTTTCCTCTCGCCCGCTGGGATACGCATAGGAAACGAATCACAGGACTGTTGATCCCCATATCGGTCCCCCGATACGCTGCTTCTGCTGATGGATATAACTGGACGCTTCCGATGATATCCCCATCGATTTCGGCTACAAGCCGGGCGATGGTCCCCTCCCCGCTGACGGAGCTTCCGATCTCATGCTGGTATTTCTTCCACACTTCAGCTGGAAACAAATCCGCATACTGACCGTAGGCTTCCAAGATGACTCTGCGAACGGCTTCCTGCTCCGCTTCATCGGCTTCCCGGACTGTTATGGATTTTCGGAACTTGTTCATTCTCTCACCTCTCCTGACCCGGCTACTCCGACAAAGAACGTAAAGCAAGCTCAGCCAGCTCCGCCAAATACTTGGCAGTAATAGGCAGTGCCCGTTCATCGAGATCAAAAGCGGGGTGATGCCACTCCCGTGAGCCTGATGTTCCTACGAAAAGAAACAGTCCGGGTACCTTTTTTTGATAGTAGGCAAAATCCTCCCCGGCCAAGGACTGCGCAGGCTCAACCGCTGTCAGGCCTAAAGCGGCAG
>DASQMM010000510.1:0-4163 GCA_035645495.1 Brevibacillus sp.
CATTCCTGCTCCCGGAGAAGCTGACTGGAACCTATCTGTCCCATCTTTCCCTTTTGCTCAATGAAATGGTTGGTGGGAAAGAGCTGCAAGCCGATGCCTTCACGATCTTCCGAGAGCCCTTGCAGCCGCAGGATCTGCAAAAAATTGCCGCATACCACGTGGTCGCGATGGGAGATTTGCAGCAGTACCCGACATTGAAAGCGGCCGAGGGGCAACTGCTCATTCATCAACCCAAGACGTTGGAACGCTACCATGTTATCAACGAAACGACCCGATTCGTCGCCTGGATTCAGCCTTCGCTGTGGAATCAGCAGCGGACTTTGACCGTTTTTCAATCGGCTGAGGAAGGGGATGCCGCCTTCGTTCATCCCACCTTGTTGTCCCACCTCAAAAGCATGCATGACGACGGTCAAATCGTCGTGATGAGCAAATCGAACGAGGTATTAACGATCCAGGTGGATGAAAAGGCGGAAGAAACAGGCTTGGACGAGGCGGTCGGCAATATTCCCTTATGGCTGATTGGTGTCGTCCTGCTCGTTTTCTTGATTCTGCTCGCCATCTATATCCGCATGTTGAAAATCGAGAAGAAGAAGGCCAAAAGAAGAGGATAAGGTGCGAAAGGCGTCAGACTGTCGAGTTGATCTTGACAGTCTGATTTGCCATAGAAAAAAAGATCGCCTACAATAGGTCAAATACAGATAGAGGTTAGTAGGAGAGGAGCTTGGAAAAACCATGCATGCAGAAGGAATCAGTCTCGAGAAAGAGGCAGATGCGGCGAACAGAAACGAGGAAATCAGAACGGTTCCGATTTTGATTTCGTTTTTGATCGCCGGTTTTGTCGGTTTGTTTGGTGAAACAGCGCTCAATATGGCTTTGAGCGACCTGATTCACATCTTTGCAGTAACCCCGTCGACCATACAGTGGCTGACAACCGGATTTTTATTGACCTTAGGCATTTTGGTACCCGTTTCCGGGTTCTTGCTGCAATGGTTTACCACCCGGCAGCTGTTTGTGGTAGCTCTTTTGTTTTCCATCGTCGGGACGTTTGTTGCAGCCATCGCCCCTACCTTTGGCGTATTATTGCTGGCTCGCTGTATTCAGGCCATGGGGACGGCACTGCTCCTTCCCTTGATGTTCAACACGATCCTGGTCATCATCCCCCCGAGCAGACGGGGAGCGACAATGGGGCTGATTGGGCTCGTCATCATGTTTGCTCCTGCGGTAGGTCCGACCTTGTCCGGGCTCATTATCCAATCGCTGTCCTGGCACTGGATCTTTTGGATATCCCTGCCGTTTTTCATCCTCGCACTGGTGTACGGCATGGTGTACATGCAAAACGTCACCACGCCGACCCGCCCGAAAATCGACTTGCTCTCTGTCCTGCTGTCCACCATCGGTTTTGGCGGAATCGTCTTTGGATTCAGCAGTGCCGGCGAAGAAGGCGGCTGGGGCAATCCGGTCGTGCTGACAGCATTGGTAATTGGCGGGATCGGTCTGTTCCTGTTTGTTCTTCGCCAATTGAAGATGGAGCAGCCGATGCTGAACATGCGGGCCTTTACCTATCCGATGTTTGTCATTGGCCTGCTGCTGGTTTTCGTCGGCTTCATGGTGATCCTCTCTTCGGTGATCCTGTTGCCGCTGTACTTGCAAAACTCATTGCTGTTGACGACGTTCGCCGCAGGGCTGATCCTGCTTCCGGGCGGGTTGATCAACGGGCTTTTATCCCCGCTCATGGGACGCCTGTTTGATAAATACGGACCCAAGTGGCTGGTGATCCCGGGCCTGGTCGTGGCGGTTGTTACGATGTTTTTCTTCCATGGCTTGTCTACCGAGACTCCGATCTGGATGATTGTGGCTTTGCACATCGCGCTGATGGTCGGGATCGCGATGGTAATGATGCCGGGACAGACGAACGGTCTCAACCAATTGCCGCCGGAGCTGTACCCGGATGGCACCGCAATCATGAATACCCTGCAGCAGGTGGCAGGCGCGATCGGGACGGCGGTCGCGATTTCGATCATGGCTGCTGGACAAGATCGCTACCTGTCTGTGGTTGCTGATCCGCAGAACCCGGTGCATAAGCCTTTTGCCTATGCTGCCGGTGTGCAGGAAGCTTTTATGTTCGGATTGGCGGCTGCGATTTTTGGCCTGATTATCTCGCTTTTTATCAAAAGGGTGAGGGTATAACCAGAAGGTTGCGGTTGACAAGCGGGCAAAAGCTTTTTATAATCTGAGTCATTCAAGCAACGCTATACTGAACAACGCTGTGAAAAGGAAAGTAGAAGAGAGCTTTGACGCAAAGAGAGCGGCCTGCATGCTGAAAGGGCCGTCGCAAACTCTTTTTGAACGCCACCTTGGAGCACTGCCTTTGAACCTTTTGCGTATTTCGTAGAAGGCAGCGACTGGCCCTCGTTATCGGGCGCACGTCTTAGTTGACTGCATGAGTTTGTCTTTTGTGAGAGGGACAAAAAAGCTGAGTGGTACCGCGATCGTTCGCCTCAGCAATCGGAACCAGGTGTATGCCCGGTCCCGGTTGCTGGGGCGTTTTTGATTTGACAAGGAGAATGGAGTGGTGAAAATGAACCGTCAAAAACAGATGGAGCTGCTGCGTCTTTTGGAAGAGGACAGCAGACAGGATGTCGAACAACTGGCGAAGATGCTGGCGGAGCCGAAAGAAGAGATAGAGAAGGCGATCGCCGCTTTGGAAGAGGAAAACATCATTGTGAAATATCCCGCGCTGATCAACTGGGAGCGGGTTGATGATCATCCGTATGTGACGGCCATGATCGATGTAAAAGTGACGCCCAAGCGCGATGTGGGCTTTGATGAGGTGGCCAAGCGCATCTGCCGTTTTCCCGAAGTGCAGGCAGTCTATCTGATGTCAGGAGCCAGCTACGATCTCTCGGTAGTGCTGGAAGGAAAAACGATGCGCGAGGTGGCGTCGTTCGTCTCGCAAAAGCTGGCGACGATCGACTCTGTCGTATCGACAGCTACGCATTTTATCCTGCAGCGCTACAAGCATGACGGCATCGAGCTGGAGGATCGTGACGAAGATCGCAGGATGGTGGTAACCCCATGAGTACACAATCAACCATGACTGCAAAACGTCGTCTGTCTGCTACTGTAGAATCCTTGAAGCCATCGGGAATCCGCCGCTTTTTTGACCTGGCGGCATCGATGGAGGGTGTCATCTCGCTCGGGGTCGGGGAGCCGGATTTCGTCACGCCATGGCGGATGCGGGAAGCGTCGATCTCGTCGCTGGAGCGCGGCTATACCGCCTACACCTCCAATGCCGGGATGCTGGAGCTGCGCGTGGAGATTCAGAAGTATCTGGAGGAGCGCTTTTCCGTCAGCTATCATCCTGAAAAGGAAATCCTCGTAACGGTCGGGGCCAGTGAAGCGATTGACATTGCCTTGCGGGCGATCCTCGATCCGGGCGATGAGGTATTGGTCGTCGAGCCTTGCTACGTCTCCTACGAGCCGGTAATCCGTCTGGCTGGCGGGGTGCCCGTCTTTTTGAAAACGGCGATGGAGAACCAGTTCAAGCTGACTCCGGAGGAATTGGAATCGCATATTACGGCGCGGACCAAAGCCATTATCTTCTGCTATCCGAACAACCCGACGGGAAGCACCATGAGTGCTGCGGAATGGCAAGCCTTGCTGCCGATCCTGGAAAAACATGATCTGCTGGTCATCTCCGATGAGATTTACGGGGAGCTCACCTACGGACGCATGCACGACAGCATCGCCGCATTGCCAGGCATGAAGGAACGGACGATCCTCATCTCCGGCTTCTCCAAAGCCTTTGCCATGACAGGCTGGCGTCTCGGCTATGTCTGTGCAGAGCCGGAACTGCTCGCCGGGATGCTGAAGATTCATCAGTACACGATGCTGTGCGCCCCGACGATGGCACAGATGGCGGCGCTGGAAGCCCTGCGTCATGGACAGAGCGACATGGAGCGGATGGTGGAGAGCTATCGGCAGCGGCGCAATTACGTGGTAGACGGCTTCCGTCAGATCGGTCTTGCTTGCCATGAGCCGGAGGGCGCGTTTTACGCCTTCCCGTCCATCGCCTCGACTGGGTTGACAGCTGCAGACTTCGCGGAAAAGCTGCTGATGGAGGAAAAGGTAGCCGTAGTTCCAGGTGATGTGTTCGGAGAGAG
>DASQMM010000511.1:0-30501 GCA_035645495.1 Brevibacillus sp.
CCTCGGAACGAAGTTTGAAAATGTCCGGCTCACCTTTGCCGATGGCAAGATCATCGAAGCGACTGCCAACAACACGCAGAAGCTCAATGAGATTCTGGACAGCGACGAAGGGGCGCGCTATATCGGCGAGTTTGCGATTGGCGTCCATCCGTACATCCTGCACCCGATGAATGATATTCTCTTCGACGAGAAGATTGCGGGCAGCTTCCACTTCACGCCTGGCCGCGCCTATGACAACGCTGACAACGGCAACCGCAGCCAAATCCACTGGGACATGGTCAATATTCAGCGTCCCGAGTACGGCGGCGGAGAAATCTGGTTCGACGACGTCTTGATTCGCAAAGACGGTCTGTTCGTGCTGCCGGAGCTGCAAGGACTTAATCCTGAAAACCTGAAGAAATAGCATGTTCATCCCGAAATGAATAGAACTTCGAGTAACCCCCGACGTGGATCGGGGGTTATTTTATTTTTTAAACAAAAATGTTTACAAATTACCAATCGCCAATATATACTTAATATACAAATAAGTTTATAAAGTGTTTCGGGAGGTTATCCTATGATCCGCTTGGGATGGAAAAATAAATTACATGCATTTATGGCTGGCCGCTTGTTGGGAAGCGAATTTTTGGCAGAGGAAGGCCATGTTACCCAATGGCTGGAGATGGGCAAGAGCGAAATTGTGCCGAACTTTGATCACGCGATTCAAGACGTTTTTTTGTATCGGTGAGACCGATCTGGCATGTTGATCGATCCTTTTGCTACAATGGAGTCCGAGGCATGACCGTGGTCAGCACGTCGAGCGGTCGCATCGTACATAGCATGGAAACTGAGGGATGAGATGTGAGCCGCAAAGACTGGTTAGAATACGTCGTGACAGATGATGATGCAGGCATGAGTGTAGAGCAGATTGTCCGCCAAAAACTAAATGTGTCCGGCCGCATGCTGCAACGGCTGACAAGAAGCAAGGGAATTTTGCTGAACCGCAAGACGCCTTTTTTAAAGCGGGAGGTAAAAGCCGGCGACAAGGTCTCGGTTCGCGTCGCAGAAAACAGGACGGATACCGCCCTTGCGATAACGGAAACAAGTGTCAGCCTCCCTGTCGATATTTTGTACGAAGACGACCATCTGCTCATCGCCAACAAACCGGCTGGTATGATGGTGCATCCGCTAAAACCCGGACAAAAGGATACACTCGTCCATGCCCTGACAGCTTTGTTTCAGCAAAGAGGAGAGCCAGCGGGAGTCCATCCCGTGCATCGCTTGGACAAGGATACGTCAGGTGCGATTCTGATCGCCAAAAGCAGCTATGGGCATCAACTGGCAGACCGCTTGCTGCGGGAGGGCGGCATTCACCGCGAGTATCTGGCTGTCGTCGAAGGACATCTCGCATCCGACAAGGGAACGATCCAGGCCCCGATTGGCAGAGATCCACACCACCCCACCAAACGGCGTGTGACCCGCAATGGTGATGATGCCATTACCCATTACGAAGTAGAGCAGCGATCAAAGGAGCATACACAGGTTCGCGTGTGGCTGGAGACTGGCCGAACCCATCAGATCCGCGTCCATTTCCACCATCTGGGGCACCCATTGGTCGGCGATACCATGTACGAGGGAAGCCGTACCGGAATGAGACGACAAGCCTTGCATGCCTCCAGGCTGAGCTTCTCCCATCCTTTGACGGGCGAAGAGGTGCAGGTGTCAGCCCCATTGCCGAGTGACATGAAACGCATGATAGAATCTATTTTTACTTTGGAGAAAAGCCAGGATTGATCCCCTTCAATCCCGGCTTTTTGATTTTTAGCCTCCATGAATAACCTACAATCAGCAGGGATACCACAACAAGCTGGTCGAGGAAAAAGGGAGATAAGCGAAGGCATTTGGGATCTTAACCAAGCTGGAACGGAAAAGGCGGAACACGCAATTAGCGGACAACCCTGCTTCACTTCACTGAGACGGCTGCTTTTGGCCGCGGTTCCGCCTTTGGAGTGGAAGCGGCCAGGAATGACCACCAGCGAAGATCCCAACCCGCCTGGAGCGTTCTCCCTTTTTCCTCCCCCGGCACTACAGCTGGAGGACAACCTAACAAAAAAATCTCCAATTTACTCAAATAAAAAACTTTACTAAAGTTAACTTATATACTAAGATAAACACAAATACACGATGCAAGAAAAGGAGCAATCATGGCGCAAACGATTACCCTGCGGGACAAAAAGAAGGCAAGGACAAAGCTGACGCTGCTGCAGGCCGGCCTGGAACTGATCGGAGAAGGTACCTTTCGTACTGTTTTGGTAGAGGATATCTGCCAGCGAGCGGAAGTCTCCAAGGTGACCTTTTTCAAGTTTTTCCCGCAAAAAGAAGATATGCTGGTCTACTTCATGAGCGTCTGGCAAGCGGAGCGCTTCGTTGAACTGGCGGATTCCCCCAAGCGCGGATGGGCTGCCGTACGACACATTTTTTCCAAAGTAGCGGAGCAATCCCAGAAGCAGCCTGGCATCATGCTCAGCCTGATCAGCTTTTTGGCAGAACAGAGCATGCATCCCTGGATTCCCGAGCTGTCGCCTGCTGAATTGCAGCTGTTGTTTCCAGGGAGGGAGGACACGGAGGAAATTGTGCAATATTCGCTGCACGATCTTTTCAGCCGAGCGATGAAAGAAGCCCAAGAGGATGGCGAGCTGGCAGAGTGCCTTTCCATAGAGGAAGGGGTCGTTCTGGTGTTCACCACGTTTTACGGTTCCTATTTGTCTGCACATCTTTGTCAGTCACCCGATTACATGGCGTTTTATGACATGCATATCAAACCTTTGAAGAGGTAGGTGTTTGGGATGGCAAAAGTAATTCCTGGACGTTTTACGGCAAAAATGGAGGGGCCTTTCGTCGTTTTTATCATCGGAATGAGAATCAACAAACGTTGGGCGGTGCATAAATGGCTTCCCGTAGCCAAGGCGATGGGCGGAATGCTCAAGGAATTGTACCAGCATCCGGAACTGGGTTTCCTCGGTACGACCTCCCACATGAACTCACGGGAGATCACACAAATCCAATATTGGCGTTCCTACGAGCATTTGGAAAATTACGCGCGAAAAGGGCAAAAACATCTGACCGCATGGAGAAATTTCAATAAAGCTGTAGGGACGGACGGTACCGTCGGAATTTTCCACGAGACCTATCTGGTGGAGCCGGGAAAATACGAGTGCCTGTACGGAAATATGCCGGTCTGGGGGCTGGCACAAGCGGGAGAACATGTGCCGGCATTGGGCCGGCATGAAACAGCAAGACGCAGACTGGGCGGAGAGAACGAACCGGCCGTGCCAAGCCCGCCGCAAATGTAAAGAATGGTAAAGATTTGCATGCAAGTATTTACATGCATGCAGGAAGCGGATATACTAAATCTGGCAATCAATATGCAAGCAAGCACTTGCATAGAGAGGGTGGGATTCTTGGAGGATTCAAAAAAAAACGAGTCTACTGGTGATAAAAGGACACGACAATGTATTCTGGCCGCAGCGAGGCAGCTGATGGCGAAGAAAGGCTTCAAGGGAGCGACGACACGCAAGATATCCGAGCTTGCCGGGGTTAATGAAGTCACGATTTTTCGCCATTTTACCAATAAGAAAGGAATCGTCGTCGAGCTTTTGTCAGAAATGCTGGATGTTCGCCAGCCTCTGCAAAACAGCCTCCAGGGCGACTTTTCCCAAATCCGGGAGATGCTGATCGACTACGGCCGGACTTACTACAACCTGATGGTCGACCGAAAAGAAGTGATTTTGATCTGTGTGATCGAGTCAGAGAATCACCCGGAAGTAGGCAAGCTTTTCAGCAATCTCCCGCTCTCAGCAATCGAACTGCTTAGCAGCAAGCTGAAGAGTTTTCAGGAGCAAGGACATCTGCCGCAGGAACTGAATGTCTGGTCCGCTGCGGCGATGTTTATCTCTACCTTTTTCCATGCGTTCTTGGCCGTGCATCGCATGCATATCGACCTCGGAGCGCGAATGACGGAGGAGCAGTTGTTTGAGGAGACCACAGATATTCTGCTAAACGGCATCACCAAAGGTACATAAATCAGAAGACGGGTTAGAAAAAAGGAGCGGAAAGTGCCATGACGAAACGTTGGTTGGTTCCGATCGCCATGATTGGGCTTGCGGTCACGACAGCTTGCAGCAACAACTCCGAGGAGATGCTTCCGATTGCACAGGAGACGAAGCAGGTTGTCGTCGAGGCGGTAAAAACGGAACAGCTTCAGCAGGTATCGGAACTCTCAGCAACGCTGCAGCCTTGGGAAGAAGCACTGGTTTCCTTTGAGGTATCGGGACGGATCGTGGAGCTGGACCGCAGCGAAGGGGACGATGTGAAGGCGGGAGATTTGTTGGCGCGGGTCAACGATACGGATTACGAGCTGCAGGTGGCTTCGACTCATGCAGCGGTTCAGCAGAGCGCCGCGACACTGAGCAAGGTGCAGAATGGAGCGCGAGAGCAGGAGATCGCACAGGCGAAGCTTTTGGTGGATAAAGCCACCATCGCCCAGCAGCAGACGCAGGAGGATTTTCAACGGATCGAAAAGCTGTATCGGGAGAACGCCATTTCCAAAAGCGACTTTGAAAGCATGCAAAACCGTCTGCAGCTGGCGCAAAAGGATCTGGAGAACGCGCAGCATGCCTACTCGTTGATCATACAGGGAGCGAGAGCAGAGGACAAAACGCTCAGTCAGGCGACCTATCAGCAAGCTGTCATCTCCCAGGAAGCAGCATCCACGACGTTGGCGAAGACCCAACTGCGTTCTCCGATCAACGGGACGATTCTGTCCAAGCTTTCCTCGGCGGGCAATCTGGTCAGCGCGGGAACACCCGTCTACCATATTGGCAATATCGATCAGTTGAAAGTCGTTCTGCCCGTACCGGACCGGGAGATTTCCGCCTGGAAGGTCGGCGAGACTGTTGCCATCGAACTGTATGGCGAGAAAAGGGACGGGAAAGTAGTCAACATCTACCCGACGACCAACAAAAGCACGGGAACGATCGGCGTGGAGGTGCAGATTGAAAACCCGAACCACGACTGGTATGCGGGCCAAGTGGTGAAAGCGACCAAATCCATCGAAGGCCAGGAAGGTATTTTCGTCCCCGTCGAAGCGGTTATCAGCAGGGGAAAAGGGGATGCACACGTGTTCGTCGACAAAGACGGCAAAGCCGTGAAAACCCAGGTGGAAATTGGCCGCATGATTCAAAATAAACTGGAGATTCGCAGCGGATTGACAGCAGGAGAGCAAGTGATCGTCAAGGGTGTCGACCGCTTGTTCGATGGGGATGCCATCGAGGTGATGGGAGGTACCAACCCGTGATCGCATACATCGTCCGCAAGCGCAAGATTACCCTGCTGTTTTTTGTCATGCTCGTGCTTGTCGGTTTCTTGAGCTTTTTTCAGCTTCCCAAGCAGGAATCGCCAGACATCATCGTCAATCTGGCAACGGTAACGACGATCTATCCAGGAGCTTCGCCGGAAAAGGTAGAACAGACCGTGACGAAGAAGCTGGAAGAGAAAATCAACGAGATCCAAGGGCTCAACTATATCTCCTCGTCTTCTTCGCTAGGGGTCTCGTTCATTCTGGTTGAAACCAAAAGCGATGTCGATCCCAAACAGAAATGGGATGAATTGCGGAAAAAAGTAAAGGATGCCGAAGCGGATCTGCCAGCTGATGCCAAGCAACCGATCATCAATGACGATTTGAACCGCACCTTTGTCCAAAGCCTGGCAGTGACGGCTGAGACGACAGAGCAGTTGTACAGCCTGCGACCGTTGATGGATTCGTGGAAGAGCCAACTGCGTACCATCCCCAATGTAGCGGATGTGACTGTCACAGGGCTTCCCGATCAGGAAGTGCGGATCGAAGTGGATACGCAAAAGCTGAGCCAGTACGGGATCAACTGGAGCCAGGTGATGATGGCGATCAAGGCGGAGAACGAACGTGTGCCGCTCGGGGACCTGACGAGCGCAAACCGCACCTATCAGCTCAAATTGGCTGAGTTTACGGATATTTCGCAGTTGAATCGCATCTTGATCGCCCGTTCGCCGGTCGATGGCTCTCCGATCTATCTGGAGGATATCGGACGGGTGGAGCTGACGACCGAAACAGTCCAATCCATGTCGTATTACAACGGCAAGCCCTCGCTTACGATCAGCTTGAATGCAGAGACAGGCAGCGACGTTCCTTCCCTGCAGAAACGCGTCGATGACATGATGGCTATCTTGAAAAAATCGCTGCCAGACTACGCGCAAACACATTCGATATACAGCCAGAAAGAACGCGTCGACGAGCTGTTTGGCGATTTGACCAAGGAAATGATGATCGCGGTCGCTGCGGTGCTTGTGGTTTGCACCTTGGGACTGAATCTGGTCACTTCCTTTGTCGTAGCGCTTGCGATCCCGATTTCGCTTGCAGTCGGCATGATGTTTTTGCCGGGAATGGGCATTACGCTCAACATGATTTCGATTGTCTCCTTGATCATCGTACTGGGGATTCTCGTCGATGATGCGGTCGTGGTGAATGACAATATCGAACGGCGACTTTTCGTGCTCAAGGAAAAACCACTGACGGCCGCCGTGCAAGGGGCCAAGGAAGTTTCCATCTCCATCGTGACGGCTACATTGGCTACGATTGCCTCGTTTGCTCCCTTGATGTTTTTGAATGGGAATGTCGGGCAATTCATTCGCCCCGTTCCGGCGATCATCTCTTTGACGATGCTGGCCTCGATGATCATGTCGCTAACGATCATTCCGATTTTTCGCCATTGGCGGGAGCTGCGTCGCCAAAGCCAGAGCAGCAATGACCACAGCAAACCACCGGGACTGCTCGGCAAGCAAATTGTCATGCTGACCCGTTGGTACGCGGATCGAGTGATGCCGAGAATCTTAAAACGTCCGTTGCTCTCGGGGATGGTTGGAGTATTGATTGGAACCGCTGCTTACGGCTTGATTCCTTTTACGCCCATTGAGTTGTTTCCGAAGGATGACCGCCCGCAGTTTTTGGTCAACATTCGCGTGCCAGTCGGCAGCAGCGTGGAAGAGACCGATCGTGTCGTGCGCGGTGTCTCAGACTGGATTTTGCAGCAGCCAGCCACAGAATCTGTCGCCTCTTATGCAGGGGGAAGCGCGCCGAAAATGTTTAGCGGCGATACAGATGCCGGAAGCGGAGTGACAATCGGCCAGCTGGTGGTACGCTATGACAAAAGCCAGGCGAACATCGATGAGATGCTGGACAGTTGGACGAAAACGTTTAGAACGATGTATCCGGAAGCCAGCATTTTGCCGGAGCAACTGGAAGCCGGCCCGCCTGTGGGCAAACCGGTGGTGATCCGCGTATATGGCGAGGACATCGAGACGCTTCGCTCGATTTCCGGACAAATCAAAGACCAGGTAGCCAAGCTGAACGGCACCTATGATGTGCAGGATGACTTCGGTATCGAGCGGTATTCACTGGAATTTGTCGTCAATCAAGACGTGATGGAGCAAAAGCTGGTGAACTACAACACGCTGTCACAGACCTTGCGTCTGGTGAGTGAGGGCTTGACTGTCAGCCAGTTTGACGATGGCACCGAGTTGATAGATATGAAGCTCTTTTTGCAAAAGGACGAGGAAGATCCGTCCCTGTTGTTCCAACGTCTGAGTGTTGCCAATGCGCGCGGCGAATTGATCCCGCTTTCCCAGTTGGCAGAAGTAAAGCCAACCTTTAGCACCCAGACGATCCCGCACCGCAATCTGTCGCGCAGCGTGACGATTACAAGCGAATTTACAGGGCGGACGGCAACAGAGGTGATGGCGGAGATTTCACCAATGCTGAAATCAATGGAGCTGCCTGAGGGATACCGTTATGAGATTGGCGGAGAAACCTCCGAGCAGACTGACATCTTTATTGATATGGGCAAATTGTCCGTGCTGGTCGTGTTTCTGATTCTGATCTTGATCGCCATGCAGTTTTACTCGCTTTCCATTCCCATGCTGGTGATGAGTACTGTCTATCTGGCGGTATCCGGCAGCTTGATCGGGTTGTTTGTCACCCAGACGCCGCTTGGATTCATGACGATGATGGGAGTGATTTCGCTCGCGGGAATCGTGGTGCGCAACGGTATCGTATTCATCGAGTTTATTGAAGAAGCGCGTCATACGGGAGTCGAACTGAAGCAGGCTGTGATTCAGGCAGGGGAGGCCCGCCTGCGTCCGATCTTGCTCACGTCGCTCACCGCAGTGGCGGGTCTGACACCGCTTGCCATTTCCGGGGACGTTTTGTTCCAGCCTTTGGCTGTCACGATTATTTCGGGTCTGTTGTTCTCGACACTGCTGACCTTGATTGTCGTACCATCCTTTTATACGGTACTGACCCAGCGCAAGCTCGAAAGGCTGGCGAGGAAAGTAGCGAAGCGACCAGAGCTGTACGAACAGGAAGCAGAGCTGCATTAATGAATGAAGGAACAGCGACAGGCGTCCGAGCATGCCTGTCGCTTGTTTTTTCTGGATTTTCCCTAGTATCTTCCTACCGAGCCGGCATTTGGTCTATACTGAAAGGACATTCTTCAGATTTTTTTGCTATGATAGAAACCAATAGAGCTAGAACAGAGAGAATGCGAGACAGGAAAGGAGTGTCCAGATGCTACAGCCCCAGCTTCTTGAAGAAGAAAAAGTGTTTAAAGACCCTGTTCACCGCTATGTGCATGTACGGGATCGGTTTATCTGGGATTTGATCAACTCCGCCGAGTTTCAACGGCTTCGCAGGATCAAGCAACTGGGCACCAGCTTTTTCACCTTTCACGGAGGCGAACACAGTCGCTTCAACCACTCGCTTGGCGTCTATGAACTCATGCGCCGGATTTTGGAGACGTTTGAAGGGCGCATTCAATTGACGTATGAAGAAAAGCTGTTGTGTCTGTGCGCTGGCTTGCTGCACGATGTCGGACACGGCCCATTTTCTCATTCCTTTGAAAAAGTATTTCGCTATCATCACGAAGATTGGACGCGTGCGATTCTACTCGGCGATACCCAAATCAACACCATTTTGCGCCGCATCGATGAAGGATTTCCCCAAAAGCTGGCAGAAGTCATTGCGAAAACCTATGACAACAAGCTGATCGTCAGCCTGATCTCCAGCCAGCTTGATGCGGACAGGATGGACTATTTGCTGCGGGACGCCTATTATACCGGGGTCAATTACGGGAATTTTGAGATCGAACGGATCTTGCGAGTCATGCGCCCGCAAGAGGATGGGATCGTGTTCAAGTATAGCGGCATGCACGCAGTCGAGGACTACATCATGTCTCGCTACCAGATGTATTGGCAGGTCTATTTCCATCCGGTGACACGCAGCGGCGAGGTTGTGCTGCGCAAGATTTTTCAGCGTGCCAAGGAATTGTTCAGGCAGGGCTACTCGTTCCGCCAGGAGCCATTGATGCTCTTGCCTTTTTTACAGGACAAGGTAGAGTTGGCGGATTATCTGGCGCTCGACGAGTCGGTGATCCTGTTCTACATGCAGATGTGGCGCAAGGAGAAGGATGAAATTTTAAAAGATTTGTGCGCCCGTTTTTTGGACAGGAATCTATATAAATACGTCGAATTTCATTCTAAAGGTTTTCAACTGCTGCCGGAATTGAAAGAGTTGTTTGAGAAAGCCGGGATTGATCCTGCCTATTATTTGGAGGTAGACACGACTTCGGATCTGCCCTATGATTTTTACCGTGCCGGAGAAGAGGAGGAGCGCATTCCGATCATGCTCCAGATGCCGTCTGGCGAGCTTGTTGAGCTTTCCCAGAAGTCGGAGATCGTACAGGCGATCAGTGGGAAGCGGCGCTTTGACTACAAATTATACTTTCCGATGGATAAAGTAATGGCTTTACCGGGGGACCTCTCCCAAAAGATTCGAGAACGCCTGGGAGTGATGGAAAATGTTGAGGCGTCACGCCAAGATCATTCGCCTGATTGAGATCGCGGGCGAGGTGAGTGGACGAAAAAAGTTGCAGAAGATGGTCTACATAGGAAAGCATCTCAACATGGATTTTGACGAACGCTACGAGTTTCATATGTACGGTCCGTATTCGGAAGAGCTGACGCTGCGCGTGGATGAGCTCTGCAATATGGGCTTTTTAGACGAGCAGGTGGAGAGCAAAGGTGCGATCCACATGTATCGCTATACCCTGAATCCGTCAGGGCGTGATTTTTTGCGTTTCCAGGATGTCCAATTTGGCCGCGGAGAGCAAGTGATCAGACGAATGAACGAGGAGAATTCCCGTTTTCTCGAATTGGTATCGACGATTCTTTACTTCAACCATCTTCCCTATGAAGAGATGGTTAGGAAGATTTTTACCTTTAAAAGCAAACAACGGTATACCGAAGAAGAAATCCAAAAGGGACAAGCCTTTGTAGAAGAGCTGAAGCTTTTGATGCAAGGAGAAATAGATACCGCCCCTTTGATGTAGCCAGGCAGTGCAGGAAAATCATATATTTGACCACACATGACGCACAAACTCCATTGGTTTGCGGCGTCTTTTTTTGTCCCAAGCCAATCAGAGAGAATGGAACCAGGGGAAAAGGGGCTTTTTTTGGGGGGAAACGGTCACGACCGTTTTGGATCTATTGGAGGTGGAGGGTGTGGTCGGTTTCAGAAGGAAATGGGTGTATGGAATTGCTTTCGTCTCGGCTTGCCTTGGGGCTGGCTTGCTGCTGGGAGCCGGGGCAGCAAGTCAGGAGAAAAAAGACAGGATCGTTTACGTGTACAGCGATAGCTGCGGGTATTGCAACAGCTTCAAGCCTGTTTTTGAAAAAGTGACGGCAGACTTTCTTCAGCAGCACGATGGGTGGCAAGTGGAGAAGTTGGATATTTTCAAAGAAGACGAGCTGGCAAAAGCGCAGGAACTGGGGGCGGAAGTGACCCCTACGGTGTTTCTCGTCCGAAATGGCGAGGTCGTGGACAAATTGGAGGGTGACGTTCCGGAGAGGTCTTTGCGAAGATTTTTCTCCAGGAACACAGATGAAGGGAAAGAATGAAAGGGAAGGTGCTTGCTGTGAAAAAAATTCTATCGACTCTGTTGGTGGCAGCTTTCATGATGGGGGCACTCGCTGGTCCTGCACCTGTGGCAGCGGCTGATCCATTGACAGCGAACTATTCTGCTACCCCGGAAAAAGGAGCGATTGAGTTTGCCCTTTTGAAGGGCTTTATGTGGAAGTATCCTGACGGTCAATTTCACGGTGAGGATCAAATTTCCCAGGGACAATTTGTATCCAGTCTCGTGGCGATTCGTGAAGTCAAGGAAGGGGAGCCTGTTCCGCAGTTGCCGGAAGGGAATTGGGCGAAAGCGACATATGAGCGGGCCCAGAAAGCCGGGATTTTGGCAGGTGTAGAGATCAATCCGAACAAGCTGTTGAATAAGGAAGAGACGGCTTTGCTGGTGTTTAATGCGTGGAAGCCTTATCGGGGGGTGAAGGATAAAGGATTTACCAATACGGGAGCCTTGGTTACGTGGGGATGGATGGAGCCTGCGCCCCCTGGGAATCCAAAGTTTCGGGAAGATTTACCCGTGACGAGAGCACAGGCCGCAGTGATTTTGCGGAAGATGTGGCAGGATAAGTATGAAATTGAGTTAGGGGAGAAATATGCGTTAGAGTTTCATAATAGTTTGAAGGTTAAGGATGGGTACTTAACTGGTATGGTGCCTAAGGGGGATAAGTTAATTGACCTCAATACTAAATTATTTGATAAGGACAATAAATTACTGAGTTACTCCAATGGGGAACGATTTAGGGTAAAAGTAAGCGATTTGACTGGATTCACTTTTGCAGCAACGAATAACATAGATTATACAATAGCTGCGGTATATCACTATTTAGATATGTCTAGTTTTATTAGAATTAAAAAAACGCAACAATTTTCCATAACTGAATAAGGTGAAACGAAATGAAGCGACTATATCTGCGTAAATACCTTCACCTATTCATGATTTTGTTAATGATATTTAGTTCTTTAATAGGTAATCTTTCTTTTTCTGCACAAGCTGCAAATGATCATAAAATTAGATTGGCTACTGTAGGACCCTATAAAGAATTAATTCCGAGAAATGGTTATACGAAAATCACAATCCAAAGGATTCCGGGATATCTAGGTGCTCATCTCTCCGAAATCGAGGTGGACGGAGTGAAAGAAGATACAACAGTTTTAGGGTTTTCAGATTATGATGGTAAAACAGATCGGGGTTGGTACTATGTGGATCTTAGTGAGGCGGCACTCTGGATCAAACGTTTTGGTGGTAATCCCGCCCATATTTTAGGGGGAGGAGATGCCAATATTTATAGCAGTAGGATTGATGCTGTTGATGAATTAAATTTTGAGAGTTACAACGCCTACAACCTTGCAGAACTAGCTGTAGCCTCCGGAGGAGCAGGCTACGAAATCGGCGACAACCTTGTCCCACGAGATGGAGGCTACATCTCCGTCGGACACTTCCGCACCACCCAACGCCCCACCGGTGGTGTAAAAATCAAAGACGACCAAACAAAATTCAAAATCAACGACACGGTGAAAATCATTCCCCATGGCAAGGATTACTCCTACTACGATCGCGGCATCATCATCACCCATCTGTCCGTCATAAACAAAACAACGGGCAGGGGATACAAGTCATTGGATTCCAATCAAGAGATCCGAGATAACAGCGGCTACTTGGAAAAACCAAGCGCGACGAGCAATCCGAAGGCGTTTGAGTGGACTGGCGAATACACCTATACGCCTACCGAAGAAGGATTGTACGAAGTCACGTTTATCATGACAGACCGCCACATGCGTTCCCGTCAAGGATCTCCTACGATCAATGAATCTACCCCCTACACCGTTCAATTTATAGTTGGCGATGAAACTCCTCCCCCATCCCCCGACCCTCCCGAAGAACCCGAACCCCCTGCAGTATGTACGATCAATCAAAGCTCAACAAAAATGGACTTTCAAATTGTCGGTAACGATGTAAAGGACTATAACGCTGTTCCAAGTGGCGGAAGCTCCATTATGGTTGAAAAAAATGCTGACATCACTTTGTTTGCTTCCAAAAATGGAACGTTTACGATGAACGGCATCGAGATGGAAGTTGGATCCGGCAACAATCGAAAACGAGGCATTGGCTATTTTGGCAGCTCCGGCACTTACAGAATCGTGTTCCAAAGTGATGACGGAAAGGATTGTTGGGAAAAAACCTTCCAGGTCAAAGCGGAGTCAAAGGAAGAATCCTGCCCCATCATCACCATCTCGGGTACAACCTATCGCAACGGCGATACCGTGGAAGTGCTGCCGGAACGTACCGTCTATTTCCAGGCAAACTTTCGCAATAGCAAAGGTGACACGGAAACCGCCTATGTCTTATGGGACGTGACCAAACCTGATGGAAAAACGGTAACGCTGCCAGCCTATGAAGAGGAAGTAGGCGGTAGAACAAAAATCGTAGAATACCCGTACTACAAACTGGAATTACCGTACCGTGGCGCTCGTGAAGTCACATTGGAAAGAGGCAAACAGTATAAAGTCAAACTCAATTTCAAAGGAACCAACTGGAAGGATCGGCCCGAATGTGCGTGGGAAATTACACTGGTCGTAAAGGATACAGCATGCACAATCACAGAGCAAAATAAATTAAAGTTGAAAATCTATGGCAGTCCTCCTCATCCGTTCTCACCAAGTGGAGAAGACGCAGATTGGACTGTTTACGAACCTATTTATCTCAAACATTTTACATCGAATCCAGATGGAAGTTATGAAACAAATCTTTCTTTCTCTGCAAATGCTCCCGGCACATGGTTCTTGATCAAAAACAATAAACGGGTGCCAGTATCAAAAGCCCTGGCAGCGAATGAAAAATTCGACTTAACCTTGCCATACGATTTTGATGTAGGCGATTGGGTTACGCTGGAGTTTGAATCGGATATTGGGTGCATTACTCAATTCAGGTTTGAAATCATGTCAGATCGAAAATGCTTCAATCTGGAAGTGGCCATGATCCGATATGGCACTTTCGACGACTATCTGTGGAAGAAAGAAGTCTCACGGGGAGAAACGCTCCATCTATCCCAAGAGGATTTTGACTCAAAATACAGACCTCAATTTCTTACACGTGGAGAAAAAACAGAGTTTACCATGCATTGGTTGGACCCAGATACCCAGCAGTGGACGGCGAGGAGAAACGGTAAATGGTTGTCAACGAGCAACACCTACAATTACAGCCACTACTTCCAGTTTCCGACCGACCCGGACTCAGGTGAAGTCCTTGAAGGATTGTATAAAATTCTTTTTTGGACAGACAACGGGAGCAATGAGAATGGCCCCGTACTGGATTGTGAGGGGAGCATTTTCCTGCAAATTGGAGCAAGCTACGGAGAAAATCTTTTGGTCGTAAAAAATAGTTTTACAATTACACCCAAAGATCCACAGCTGCCTGGTACAGAAGCGACCATTACATTCCAAGTCAGAAATGCAGGAAAAACCATGCACGATACGAAGTTGGCTGTCCGTTGGGAAAGCTCTGACAAAGAAACGGTTTTAGATGTGAACCAATTCAAGCCTGGGGAGACGAGGAAAATAACAGTTCCTACGCAGTACCCCCAGCAGTCTGAAGATTTTATCGCGCATGTCAATCCATCCCGAAACAAGCCGGAGAATGAAAGCATCTGGACAGACAACCGAGCCACATGGCCCGTGAAGGTGCTTCGGGTAATCGAGCCGCCTGATCCGCCGGGGGGTGGAGAAGATTTCGATGGAGGCGAGATTGGACTGGAGCTTTACGACAGCGATGGCCGCAGACTTGAGAAAATCGGATTGCATGTGGATGGCGTGTGGGAACGGGAGCCTGCCAAAATTGAGGTCGTGATTGACCAGACGAAGATCAATGAAGGCTTCCAGCGAACACAGCAGTCCATTAATACGAAAATTACCGAATACAAAGAGCAGCTCGAACAGTTTGCTTCCGAAGAAGGAGCCAAAAACATTGTCGTAACCGCTCAGCCGGGCTGGATTTCGGATGCGAAGAGCATGGCCGTCTATACCCCTGCGATGCTGGATCTGAAAGTAAGCGGACCGGGGATTCCTCAGCAATGGCAGGTGAGCAGCTCCTCACGTGGAGGGGAATACATCTACACCGGGACAAGTGTGCCGACACAGACGACGTGGAGGCAGACGCTGCAAAACCAGAAATACCTGGCGGAGATCAACGGGTTCCAAATCGTGATGGATTATGAGATTGTGTTTGATCTGAGCTTTGACCGCTGTATGCCAAATGACGAGGAAGAAGGTGACGGAGAGGAAATCTGCGAAGCCAGCAGCCTGACCCGAAGCATGTCGGGGCGTTACACGATAACCGTAACGGGGGGAAAACGCACATTTGAGGTGTTTGAACCCAATGCTACAGGATCGGTTCATCACACGGCGGAATGGCTGGAATATCATGCGCGGGATCGGTATCGGCAAAGCCAACCACATGATTTCTATGCGGGAGAACGAATTTTGACGCAGGTAGAACTGCAAGACAGACATCGGCACCCCGTCAGCGGGAAATATCCAGTCGTGGAGTTGGCGACTAGCTGGATCTACGAGACGGGCAAGAGACAAACATTGCTGCAATCTCGGCTTTCTCTGCTTCCTATCGCGGCGAATCAATGGCGGGGACCTAATTACCAAGCGTCCAAGCTGGGTGCGCGTGAGGTGGGGGTCGATACGCCATTGATGGGTGACAAACAACGCGGCTTCCAAAAGAATGCGAGCTATGCGGTCTACTTCAACATTCAATTCCGTTTTGGCGTGAACAAGGGGTATCCGTACGCCAACAAACAGCAATTCTCCGGCCATGATCAGGTGGATTACCGCATTCCGTTCCGCATTATTGCCAATGCATGGGAGAGGCAAGGCATCCGCAATCACACCACACAGTAAATCTATTTGCACCCCCCTTCTGTCTTTTCCTACGATGACAGGGAAGAACGGTTAAGGGGGTATTTTTATGAGAAAAGCCTTCGCACGTCTATTCCAATTGCTGATGGTGCTGACCTTGGTGATGAGCAGTCTGGCTTCGATGGCAGGGGCACGGGAGAATCAGGCTGCAGTCAAGGAAGCCGTGGCGTGGCTAGAGGATGGCGAGGTCCGCATACAGGTTGAGTATTCCTCTGCACCGGATGAAGCGGTGCTTACCATCACCCAGGGCGAATGGGGAAAAACGCGAATATTCCGCAAAACAGCCCGACTTTCTGTGGCAGTGTCCCCAGAATCGGACGAGCCGCTCCATGTGATGCTCGTCAGTTCCTCGAAAAAAGGGGAGCAGCAAAACCAATGGGAAATCGAGCTGCCCAAAAAGGTTGAGACAGTAGAAGACGGGGAAGTGCGCAAGGCTGATTGGGACAAAAAGGCTTCACGGAAGAAGAACCAACTTGAGATGGTCATTGTGGAAGACAGTCTTCCTTCCGAAGAGGAAGAGCCTTCTGAGCGGGAACCCGATGACGAGGCAAAAGAAGATACTCCCCAATTGGAAGACTTGGCAAAGGAATTTTACAAAAAATATGCCGCTGGCGAAAAGCCCACAGAAGCTGATCTGCGCAGCAGTCGTGTCGTCTTTGAAATGGAGCCGAATGACACGATAAAGAAAGCCGACTGGCTGTTTGACAAGAAAGACGCATTCGGCAAGATTGGCAAAAGCGGGGACGTAGACTATTGGAAGATCAGGGCGACTGAAAACGGGACTATGAATGTATCGCTCCGGGACATCCCGTACAAACAGAACTATCAATTGTACGTGTTCGATGCCGATGGACGGGAGCTGGCTCGCTCGGAGCTCGACGGGGATGCCGATGAATCCATCGAGGGCATCGGTGTTGAGCGAAGAGAATGGTATTACGTGATGGTAAAAGGGGAAGGAAGTTCCCATAATCCGCATCTATACTATCGCTTGCGAGCCGATTTTCAGTCCGCGCAAGGCGATGTCAAGCCAGATGAATACGAGCCGAATAATGCCATAGCAGATGCTTATGACATGGGAGACGAGCAGTCACTGACAGCCAATTTGCACAGCTTGAAGGATGTGGATTTCTATCGGTTTTCGCTCAAGCGGACTTCGACAGTGATCGTCCGCTTGGGGGAAATACCAAACGGCATGGACATGGATCTGTATTTGCTGGATGAAAAGGGAAGAACCATCGGGAGATCGGAAAAAACGAGAAACGCCAATGAAGAAATCACAAGCAATATCGACGCCGGTACCTATGTGATCAAGGTAATGGCTGCCAGGAGCTCCGGTTTTACAGCCAACTCGTACAAGCTTTCCCTGGAGACTCATACCATCCCTGTCATTCTAATCCCTGGGATCGGCGGTTCTCGTCTGGAGGTGGAGGAGAATGGGATCATCTCTGAGGCATGGCTGGCTATAGGAAGGACTGTTTTGCCACCCTATAACGATCCTCAACATCGCAGGGTTCTTTCACTAATGCCAGTGGACGGGAAGAGTATCGAGGTAAAGCCACGCACAAAAGGTATTCGCATTTTCCCGGAACGGGCCAACGAAGGTTTTACCGCTATTGAATATTTAACGTACAACGATGCTGTCCCTACTGCACACGAGAAGTCCGAACAGTATGCCAGCATGGTAAAAGAACTGAAAAAACAAGGATATGTGCAGCATCGGACCATGTTTGCCATGCCGTATGACTGGCGATATAGCAGTGCAGACAATGCCAAATTTTTAAAAGAAAAAATCGATGTGGCCCTGCGAAATTCAAAGGCGCAGCAAGTCCATCTGGTGGCGCACAGTATGGGAGGCCTGCTGGTACGGGAAACCCTCTTGTCCAACCCGTCCTATCAATCCAAAGTAAATCGGGTCATCTATATGGGAACACCGTTTTTGGGCTCTCCGAGGGCGTACCAAGCGATCCAATTCGGCTATGATTTTGGCATTGTCACCTTCCTTTCACAGACAGGCAAGATCATCGCCGAGTACGCACCGGCTGTGTACGAATTGCTGCCCTCCAAAAAATACGTAAGCAACACACCGTTTCTCTGGAAAAACCAGAAACAACCGTACAGCTACCAGGACCTCACAAGAGTGAAACATTTGCAATTGATATATGAGCCATTGGTGCAACAAGCCAGCAAACTGCATGAAAAATGGGACAACAGACAGATCAAGGTCCCGCAGTACAGTATTGTCGGTCAGGGACATTCGACATTGCTCGGGTATTTCGTTAATCCTCAGACCAAGAATTTTGTTCCGTACTATGACAATCAAGCTGGAGACGGAACAGTTCCTTACGAAAGCGCCAACTACTCTGCTGGGGACATCAAGAAAAAATTCTACGTCAACGGAGAGCATGCCGCACTCCCGCGTATTCCTCAAGTGATCAATCAAGTCATCAACCTGCTGAAGGGGAATGACGAGGCAGGTAGTGGGATCCGCAGCTCTGCGGCCAAGAATTTTGACTATTTGTATTACATCATCAGCAGCGAAGACGGTTCCTTTCCCTTTGTGACGATCCAGAAGGACGGTAGGGAAATGACCATCGAGCCAGAGCCAAAAGAATGGTGGGATGACCTTTCGATTGAATACCACGGCAATGTCCTCGCTGTGCATGTATTGGATAAACAGCCTCTATCCTTCCAATTGCCGGAAGGGTTGAACCAGGAGTATCTGCCCCGCATCACGGTACGGAGATTTTCATCCGAAGATCCCAAACGTTACCGTGAGGAAGGAAGGCCGTTCATATTGGGACCCGATGGTTTCATCGAAGAGAAAGCGTGGAGCCAATAAAAAGGAGGAGCACGGGATGGTCGCCAGTATTGCCAGTGATCTCTATCATGCTGTAGTTGTACCGATTATGTCCTTATGGGGACTGTCCGGATTTTGGATGACAATCGTCATCATGGGCACAGTCTTTCTGTTCATTGGTTATCGGTTATGGGTCTCGCTGTTGTTTACCCCGATGATCAGTTATTTAGTCTCTGAAATAGAAGTCCCGGATCATGACTGGGCCGTCGTCATTTACTTTCAAAAAGCCGTGCTTTCTTTCTATTCGACTTTGGTCATTACCGTTTTGCTCTATCTCATAGATAAGGCGGTTCGAAAACACAACAGAAAAAAATATCGGCAGCGTTTACGTCAGCGAAGACGCAACCGGGCACAAGGGTAAATTGCCTCCACGTTCTTTTCCGAGTAGAATAAGGTAAGCAGATCTATTCGGGAGGGTAATGCAATGGACATTTTTGACAGCAAGAAGGGCGGTTTTACCATCATGAGTGGCAAAACCGATGTGCATGGCGGCTTTGGTCAAGGTGTATTGGATCTTAACGCAGTCTCCTCTGTCATTATTGATGGAGACGAAGCCTATATCGATATGGGTGCTCTGCACGCGAAAAGCTCCGTGGAAAAAGGGATCAAATGGACGACCAACAAAGATGAGGTCCCGAACGGAAAGCCGTATTGGCTGGTATGGGTGACCGTAGACCGAAATGAATCAGGGCCTTATTACGCGGGCGCTACGGCTTGCTACATGGAGATTGACCGTGAGGCGCGCAGAGGCTATAAGATTTTGGCAGACCATGTGAACCGGATGGATTATTCGATGAAACGCCGCATCATGGTATCGGAGCTGGGTGAGAAGGAAAAAGCGGCTCTGAAAAAGCTTTTAATCGATAACAACGCCGCCATGTGGGAAAATTCTTCGGAAGAATTAAAGCAAGGATTGTCCTGATCTTGGAAATCGTGAACGGTCTGTGAACAAATCGTGAAATCAATTGTTACCAGTATTGAAGTCAGGTAAACTTATGTTCATATCTGTGTACATGTACACTAGGTCAACAAGCAGGGGAAGAGCCGTCACTCTTTCCCTGTTTGTCTTTTTCAAAAGTAAGCGCTTTCCTGTGCGGAGAGGCTTTTTTTTCAGGTCATGGAATGGCGTTATTGCGGAAAAATAGAGATGCACAACCAAACTGTCTGACGGAAGGGGCGCTATCCAGTGAACCAGGATCCTCGCGAGCAAAATGCGAACGAGCACTTCGCCAGATTTGGAGGAGTCCATTTTCGCAGCCATGTTCCCCCTCAACAGATCAATCGATTTATTGGCAGATTGCCTGCTGGCAAGCGGGACAGCATGTTTGAGGTATTGGATCAATTGGAGCAAGCCGGTCTGATTACAGTTTGTAATGACCAAGTATTCGCAGACGGCAACGGCGTTGTCGGCGGTGGTGAAGAAAATGGTCAAAATATCACGTAAGGCAAAAAGAAGAAAAGAAGGGACACGGATTGGTCCCTTCTTTTCGCATATTAATCACCTGGTTTCCACCAACTGCCCATTCGCTGCCAGAACGTAGAAGAATCTGGCGGCTCTAGCGGTGTCGGAGTTTCATTGGCTGGTAGATGATCCGTGCAATATTCCTGCGGTTCTGTACCGCTGGCAAAGTAAAACAGCTCGGGTGCAGGACAATGCTCGGTAGCGAGCTTCCCGGAGGATGGATCGATGTAGACCGAGACGACACCAGCAGGCATATCGAATAACGCAGGAGGCTGATCCTTCAAGGCGCTTTCCATAAACTGCGCCCAGATTTTTTTCGAGAGATAGCCCTCTTTTACATCATCCACCTTCTGATTTTTATCATAGCCCACCCATACCGTGGTCACCAGCTGTGGTGTAAAGCCGCTCAGCCAGGCATCTACGTCAGTCGAGCCAGTTTTTCCAGCTACTGGGCGATTTAATTCGTTGGCCACACGATAGCCGGTGCCGCTTCGTTCAAATACGCTTTGCATCAGATTGACCAGCAGGGAGGAAGCGACGGGATCTGCCACGAGGGTTTTCTCCGTTTTTTCTTCCACCAGGACATTTCCTTTATTATCCTCGATCCTTGTGATCGCGATAGGGGTGACGGCTTCTCCTTTGTTGACGATAGCGGCATATGCCGCATTCAATTCCAGAGGAGAGACGGGTGAAGTGCCCAAGGCTAGGGATGGTACAGCCAGGAGCGGACTTTTTATCCCGAGTTTCTGAGCCTGTTCGACGACTTTTTGCGGACCCAGGAAGTCAATGGTTTTGACGGCGTAAATATTGTCTGAGGTCTTGATTGCCTCCCGCATATTGATCATGGCGTTTGCGTAGCGGCCGCCGAAGTTTCGTGGAATGTACTGCTTGTTTCGGTCGTAGGTGAAGACGGTCGGTTCGCTTTTCATCATGGTCAGGGGCGTGAAGCCGTTTTGCAAAGCCGCCAAATACATGATCGGCTTGAAGGCCGAACCTGGCTGTCTTTTTGCCAAAACACGATTGTATTGGCTCTCCTGATAGTTCCTGCCGCCCACCATTGCCTTGATCTGTCCCGTCAACGGGTCCATCGCGATCAAAGCTACTTGCAAGTTCGGATTATCTGCTGGCATGACAGAAGACACGATTTCCTCTGCCTTCTTTTGCATGACCGGGTCCAAGGTCGTGTAGATTTTCAAGCCACCGTGAATGAACTGCTCTTCTTCAATGCCGTACTTGTTTTTCACGAGGTTCGCGATGTAGTCGCGGAAATAAGGGGCAGGATCAACCGCTGCTTGCGTGGAGCGCTCCCGAAAAACGAGCTTTTCCGCGTAGGCTTGCTCTGCCTGCTGTGGAGTAATCATTTCGTCGCGAACCATGGCGTTCAAGATCAGCTTTTGCCTGCTTTTTGCACGTTCAAAATCGGCGAACGGAGAATAATAAGTCGGACCTTTCGGGATTCCGGCCAGCATGGCGCTTTCTGCCAGCGACAGATTTTTGGCATCCTTCCCAAAATAGGTTTGGGCTGCTGCCTGTGCCCCGTAAGCAGAGTGACCGTAATAGATCTGGTTCATGTACATCTCCAGAATCTCATCCTTGCTGTAATTCAGCTCCAACTGAATCGCCAGAAAGGCTTCCCTGATTTTTCGGTCCCATGTTTTTTCCATGGTTAGGTAGAGGTTCCGAGCTAATTGCTGGGTAATGGTACTTGCTCCTTGCTGCATGTCCATATGAATCACATTGACGTAGACGGCCATTCCAAGCCGTTTGAAGTCAAATCCGTAATGTTCGCGAAACGTGCGGTCCTCGATGGCGATCGTGGCATTGATCAGATCGGGCGCGATATCCTGCAACGGGACCAAAATCCGATTTTCTCCGCGATGCATGGTATCGAGCACGTCGCCGTTTGCTGAATAGATCGTCGTTGTCTGCTTGATAAAGGTTTCAGGCAAGGGCTGTGAACGCAGATATAGAAGCAGCAGCAACGCAGCGCATGATGCGAACAAAATGCTGAGTATGAGAAATTTTAAGAATTGCTTGGCCCAACGCAGATAGCGAATCAGTGGAGCCTCGCGGATGACCTCCATCGTTTCGCCTCCCTTCTATCGGTAAATCGTTCAGATCGGGGTATACTAAGACCCGTAATACTTCTAGTATGGGTCAATGTCCAATTGGATAAACTTGGCTGGCTTTCTGAAAGGGAAATTGCAGAAAAAAACCTTGCATTTTGGGGGGCAACTACTATAATTTTCTTGTATTGTCAGCCGACGAAACCTAGCCCGTGCCAGGAGTGCCGAGGCCGGGTTTTCTGCTATGTTTTGGGGCTGTTATCATGCGGTTACTTGAAGGAGGGTACATAACAATGAATATGGAATTGTGGTACACCGAGAAACAGACGGAAAATCACGGAATTACAACAAAAATTACCGATACGTTATACAGTGAAAAAACGGAGTTCCAACAAATCGATGTCATTACGACCAAGCAGTTCGGTCGCATGCTGGTGCTCGATGGCATGGTCATGACCACAGATGTGGATGAGTTCGTTTACCACGAAATGATTACCCACATCGCCATGAACACGCATCCGAATCCGAAAAAAGTGTTGGTTGTAGGCGGCGGAGACGGCGGCGCCATCCGCGAAATCGTCAAGCATCCATCTGTTGAGAAAGCGGTTTTGGCTGAAATCGACGGCGGTGTCATTGAATCCTGCAAAAAATACTTCCCTGAAATCGCAAGTGCATTGACCGGAAATTCCCGCGTTGATGTACAAGTAATCGACGGGATCAAACACATTCACGATCACAAAGGCGAGTACGATGTGATCATGGTAGACTCTACCGAACCCGTAGGACCTGCAGTAGGTCTGTTTGAAAAAGGCTTTTACCAAGGAATCTTCGATGCTTTGAAACCAGACGGCATCATGGTGGCGCAGACAGAATCGCCTTGGTTCAACCGCGAGCTGATCAAGCGTGTCTTCAAAGACCTGAAATCGATCTTCCCGGTTACGCGTCTGTATACATGCAGCATCCCGACTTATCCATCGGGTCTGTGGAGCTTTACAATTGCATCCAAAAAACATGATCCATTGGAAGTAGACGCGAGCCAAATCAAGCCAATGGACACCAAATACTACAATGCGGATCTTCACCACGCGGTATTCAAGCTGCCGAACTTCGTGGCGGAGCTGACCCGCGACTAACCGGAGAGGAGCTGCTACCTGATGCGTTTTGATGAAGCATACTCCGGCAATGTCTTTATCCGCAGCCATGCTGATTACGCGGAAAGCCAGGCTGTCATTTACGGTATGCCGATGGACTGGACCGTAAGCTTCCGTCCAGGCTCTCGTTTTGGTCCTACCCGCATCCGCGAGGTTTCGATCGGGTTGGAAGAGTACAGCCCATATTTGGACAGGCTGCTGGAGGAAATCAAGTACTTCGACGCGGGCGATATTCCCCTGCCATTCGGCAATGTAGAAGGCAGCCTGGAAGCCATCCAGTCGTTTGTCTCCCAAGTGCTGGCAGACGGCAAATTTCCGCTCGGACTCGGCGGCGAGCATCTCGTCTCCTGGCCGGTCTTCCAAGCGGTGTATGAAAAATACAAGGACATGGTCATTTTCCACTTCGATGCGCACACCGATTTGCGTGACCACTACGAGGGGTATCCGTACTCTCATTCCACTCCGATCAAGAAAGCATGCGATCTGATCGGCGGCAAAAACGTCTATTCCTTCGGGATCCGCAGCGGGATGAAGGAAGAATTCGAGTGGGCGAAGGAAAACATGCATCTGTACAAATACGATGTGCTGGAACCGGTAAAACAGGTACTGCCTACCATTGGCAATCGCCCGATTTACCTGACCATCGACATCGACGTGCTCGATCCAGCACACGCTCCCGGTACAGGCACAACGGAAGCAGGCGGCATTACCTCCCGCGAGCTGCTGGACACCATCCACTTCATGGCGAAAAATGGCGCAAACGTAATCGGCTGCGACCTGGTCGAAGTCGCACCAGTATACGATCACAGCGAGATGACGCAAATCGTGGCTTCCAAGATCGTGCGCGAATTGCTCCTTGCTTTTGTAAAATAATAGGTTTCTTCATAGCGTCTTCGGCGAAAAGTCGAAGGCGTTTTTTTGTTTTAAAGAGCTTACGGGGGAAGAAGAAAGCTGGCCGAGGAAAAAAGGGAAAAAAGCGCAAGGCATTTGGGATCTCGACCCAGGTACAACGGAAAAGGAGGAACCGTTCTTAGCGTCCAACCCTGATGCCCTCCAGCAAAGATCCCAACCCGCCTGGAGTGTTTTCCCTTTTTTCCTCCCCACCACTACAGCTCATCAAATCACCAATTAATAAACATTTTAATTTACAAAGTATTCAAAAAGGTGTATGCTACATGCAGAAGATGGAATTAACACTCTGAGGGGATGTTTTTCACATGAGGGAAGTCTTTGCCTATCCCGATTTTCGCAAGCTCTTTTTCTCTAATCTCTTTTCCGGATTCGGTCAAGGCATGACCATGATCGGCATTGCCTGGTATCTCGTCGAAAAGACCGGATCTGCGCAGTTCCTCGGCTCTACCATGTTTACATCCGCGCTGCTGATGTTTTTTATCGGGCCTTACATTGGGACGTTGATTGACCGTTTTTCCCGCAAAAACATGCTCCTGGCCGAAAATCTGATCGGCTTTCTCGTACTGGGTGTTCTCGCTTTATGGGGGTTCTGGGGCAGCTATTCGGAATGGATGCTCATCCTCATCTATCTGGTCACCACCTTCATGTACCAGATTCACTATCCAACCCAATCCGCCCTCGTGCAGGAAAGCTTCGAGCCGCGGCATTACAATAGCATCAACAGCTTGCTGGAGATCGAGGGGCAGACCGCTTCCGTATTGTCCGGAGGGTTCGCGGGGATCATGCTCCAATCCTATGGCCTGCATGTGGTCCTCATTTTTAATGCTTGTACCTATCTGTTTGCGTTCAGTCTCCTGTCCACGATGAAATACACGTTTAGTCTGGAAGGAGAAGCAGGGGCTAATCGGGGAGTTTCCTGGGTCAGACAACTGGGACAAAGCTGGTCGTACATTCGGGAAAAACGCGGCTTCCTGATCTTTGGAATCGCCGCATTTATGCCTTTTATTGCGGTCATGGCGATGAACCTGCTCAAACCGGTGTACATCAACCAGACGCTGCAAGCAGACGTCATCACCTTTTCCATGGCAGAAATGACCTATGCGTTCGGAGCGGTAGCGGCTGGTCTTTTAATCATCTGGGTGGTACAACGAGTAGGAGAATTCCAGGCGATGGTGGGCAATATCCTCGTATTTGCACTTGTGATTGTGGCAATGGTGGCATACCCATCTGGTTGGGTTTTGATCGCGGCCTATGTCTTTTACGGATGGTGCAATGCATCTGTCCGTCTGATCCGACAGACGCTTTACATGTCGATGGTCCCGAGGCATATGATGGGACGTGTAATGAGCTTCTTCAACTCGATTGGCATGATGATGCGGCTGATCCTGATCGGATTCTTTACCCTGCTGATCGATCATACCGGGGCTGGCGCAGGATTTTTGATTTTATCGGGTCTTTTGCTTTTGGCGGCTGTCGGAGTGGTCGGGACCATGCGCTACTTGCTGGCCGATGCGGAACGCGCCAAGGAGTTGCAAATGAAAGAAGGATGATCGTACAATGAACGGAGCATACAGATAAGCGGAGTGTGGAGATCAACATGCAGGAAGTACGCATCAAACTGACAGCCAAGCATCTCGTAGAAGGAAACGAGGAAGAGACGACCCACGACTATACAGGCCGTTATGTAAAGAAGGAGAGCGCCTGGTATCTGACCTATCGGGAACAGATGGAAGGGATCGGGGAGGTAGGAACGACCCTGCGATTGGAAGAGAAAAGCGTGACGCTGGTACGGCAAGGCCAGGTCTCATCCAGACAGCAGTTTGAAAAGGGAAAAAGCACCCATTCTGTCTATCGGAGTCCGTATGGTCCGTTCGACATGGAGACACATACCAACAAGCTGCGAATCCAGGTTCAGGATGGTATGCCAAGGAACGTGGAGATCGCCTATCAACTGTGGATGAGCGGGCAATACGCCGGTGAACATCGACTGCAAATACAGATCAATCCCTGAAACCGTCCTTGGCAAGGGCGGTTTTTTGCACGTACAATAGGGATACTTGCTTGAAGGGAAGGGGGAGAAGCAGATATGTTTATACTAGTCAATGGACTGCTGGCGGGACTGGGGCTGGCGGCTATGCTTGCGCTGGGGGACGGATTGTTCGGCACCCAGACATTTCCGGTCTTAATCGACGTCAGTTATGTGCCAGGGATGGAAAATCTGCCTTCCATCGTCGAGCTGCTCATCCACTTGCTGATCAGTATCGTCCTAGCTTTTTTCTTGATGCATTTATACCCCCGCGGTCAAGCGTCGGCGGTTGCGAAATACCTGGGCTACTGGAATTTAGGCTTTGCTCTGGCTTACGTGGTGTTTAGCTGGCTGAGCGGAACCGCGATGTCTTGGATTGGATTTTTGATTTGGGTGCTGGGACATCTGCTCTACAGCGTCATGTTGATGGTTCAGATGGAAAGGCAGGTTAAACAATAAATGTGCTGAAAATTCGGCATAGTGATGGTTTTTTGGCAGTTGGTTTGAAAAGGAGGGAATATCAGGATGCCGTTGTCAGACACAGTAGAAATGCTACAGGCGATACTGGGGGCGATTGACGAAGGGATTCACGTCGTCGATGCGAACGGAATCACGATTTTCTACAATCACGTGGCAGCCAGACTGGATGGACTGACGCCAGATGAGGTGTTGGGAAAGCCTTTGCTGGAGGTGTTTCCCTCTCTGGATCGCCACTCGAGCACCTTGCTTCGGGTGATCGAGAGCGGAGAGGCAATCTACGATGAGCCGCAAGCCTATACCAACTGGAGGGGGCTGCGTGTCGAGACAGTCAACACTACGCTCCCGGTACGCGTCGGCAAAAGGTTGGTTGGCGCTGTCGAGGTCTCCAAGGACATCGGCAAACTCAAGGAATTATCTGAGCGGTTGGTCGTATTGCAGGCACAAATCAGCAAGCCCAAGCGAACGAAGCGGCAGGCGGACGGGCTCAGCTTTCACTTTGAAGATATTTTGACGCAAAACGAAAAGATGAAAAACCTCATCGAGCGGGGAAAGCGTGCTGCGCGCACCTCTTCGCCAGTCCTGATCTTTGGTGAGACGGGTACCGGCAAGGAGTTGTTCGTCCAGTCCATCCACCAGGAGTCTGGTCGAAGCGCCAAACCGTTTATCGCGCAAAACTGTGCGGCCCTTCCTGCTTCGCTGCTAGAAAGCTTGCTGTTCGGGACGACCAAAGGCAGCTTCACAGGGGCTGATGACCGCCCCGGCTTGTTCGAGCTGGCCGATGGCGGGACGCTGTTTTTGGATGAGTTGAACAGTATGCCCTTGGATTTGCAGGCAAAATTGCTTCGGGTCCTGCAGGATGGACAGATTCGCCGTATCGGCGGCAGCCGCTCCGTAAAAGTAGATGTGCGCGTCATCGCCGCTGTCAATGAAGATCCCCATGCTTTGGTGCAGCGGGGATTGATGAGAAGCGACCTGTATTACCGGATTAATGTAGTCTCCCTGGAGCTGCCGCCCCTGCGTCAGCGTCGCGAGGATATTGATTTGCTGGTGCGCCATTTCATCGATACCTTTAACCGAAAGTTCGGGATGAGTGTCAAGTCGGTCAGTCCGGACGTGCAGAAGTTGTTTGCGAGTTACGACTGGCCGGGCAATGTTCGGGAGCTGGAGCATAGCGTGGAAGCAGCGATGAACATGGTCGAGGCAGATGTGATCGAGCGTGAGCATCTCCCGCCGCATTTGCTGGATCGACACAGTGCAGTGCCTGCTGGTGGTGGGGCGATCATGCTGCCGATCGAGGGAGACGGACGCACACTTCCGGAACGCCTGCGTGAATGGGAGGAGCAACTGATTGCGGACGCTATGAAAAAAACGCAGGGAAATGTGCTGCGTGCCGCGAAGCTCCTGGGAATTCCGAGACAAACCCTGCAGTACAAGCTGTCTCAGAGAGGTATGAGCGAATAACAAGAAGTGCCGAAAATTCGGCATCTAAATATGGAACGGACGGATATGGCAAGCTTTTTCTATCCGGCAGTTCGATGAAAAAACCGCATGTAACACGCGCTATTCCCTATTTTCTAAATATTATGATTTGGTTGGCACGACACTTGCAACTCTCTTTTGCCGAGGAACCATAAAGGGTTACACCATCGATGAAGGGGAGTTGTGACGAAAATGACAGTAGCAACCAAACGTGATTGGCGCCAAATCGAATTGTGGAAAGACGTAACAGATGAGCAATGGAATGATTGGATGTGGCAGCTCACCCACACCATTCGGACAGTAGATGATTTGAAGCAAGTCATCAACCTGACGCCAGAGGAAGAAGAGGGTGTCCGCATTTCCACGCAGACGATCCCGCTCAATATTACGCCTTACTACGCTCTTTTGATGGATAAAGACGATCCGCACGATCCGGTTCGGATGCAATCTGTTCCGATTTCCTCCGAAATGGTGCGCACCAAGTACGATATGGAAGACCCGCTGCACGAAGATGAGGACTCGCCAGTACCAGGTCTGACGCATCGCTATCCAGACCGTGTTTTGTTCCTGGTCACCAACCAGTGCTCCATGTACTGCCGTTACTGTACGCGCCGCCGCTTTTCCGGCCAGATCGGAATGGGCGTGCCGAAGAAGCAGTTGGACGCCTGTATTGATTACATCCGCCGCACGCCAGAGATCCGTGACGTTCTCTTGTCCGGCGGGGACGGCCTGTTGATCAATGACCGCGTGCTGGAATACATCATCAGCAGCCTGCGTGCGATCCCGCATGTGGAAATTATTCGTATCGGAACCCGGGCGCCAGTCGTATTCCCGCAGCGCATCACCGAGAATCTCTGCAACATCCTGAAGAAATACCATCCAGTCTGGCTCAACACGCACTTCAACCATCCGAAGGAAATCACACCGGAAGCCAAGCAAGCTTGTGAAATGCTGGCAAACGCCGGAGTGCCGCTCGGGAACCAGGCGGTTATTCTCGCAGGTGTCAACGACTGCCCGAACACGATGAAACAACTGGTGCACGACCTGGTGAAAATCCGCGTGCGTCCGTACTATATCTATCAATGCGACCTGTCTGAAGGAATCGGCCACTTCCGCGCACCTGTCAGCAAGGGAATCGAAATCATTGAGCATCTGCGCGGCCATACTTCCGGTTACGCCGTTCCGACCTTCGTAGTGGATGCTCCGCACGGCGGCGGAAAAATTCCGGTCAGCCCGAACTACATCATCTCGCAATCCTCCGATAAAGTCGTGTTGCGCAACTTCGAGGGCGTCATCACCTCCTATCCGGAGCCGAAGAATTACCACGAGCATGATGAGGAAAACTGCGAATACTGCAAAACGGCAAAAGGAAAAGCAGTGGGAATCGCGGCGCTCATGCAGGATGAGGCGAACAATCTGGAGCCGACCGATCTGCCGCGCAACAAGCGGATCAAGGCGACCAAGGTAAAATCCCTGGCAGATGTACGCTCCGAGCAAAAGTCCAAGAAATCAGAGAATGTACAAGAGGCATCAGGAAAATAAACAGCATTCCAGTATAGGTGAACACGAAAAGAGCTGCCAGAAGCAAATACAGGCAGCTCTTTTTTTCATAAAGGAGTGGTCAAAGAGCCCGGTAGGATGTAAGATTAAGTTCAAGATTGCCTGAAAACTGAGCGGTCGCTCGGAATTTTTGGAACAGAAAGAGAATTGTGAGTGAATGGTCATTCATTTTTTAAATCGATTCTGATAAAATAGAAAACAATTGAGAATCAGACAAAAAGGGGAGTTGAAAATCATGCTGGCACTCATAAACCTGATCGCCTTTTTCCTCGTTCTTGCTTACGGCTTGTACCTGGCCGGTCACGTTGTGTACAGCCGTTATCTCTTCATTAAGTTGGGCAAAAAGCCGGATGTGAAGGACGACTTTGGTGCACGCATCAATCTGATGCTGGACAACGTCATCTTTCACAAAAAGCTGCTCAAGGACAAAAAGAGCGGCGTTATGCACGTGGTCATGTTTTACGGCTTCATCGTTCTGCAATTTGGCGCAATCGAGCTGATCATCAAAGGATTGTCCAAGGGTTTTGAACTTCCTTTTGGCAGCGCTCACAAG
>DASQMM010000512.1:0-2142 GCA_035645495.1 Brevibacillus sp.
CCCAATACCATGGCATTGTAGTTCATCGCATTCATCGCAGCCGATACGGGATGAGTCACTTCCGGTTTTTTTCTGTAAATGTCATCCGTCAAAATATTCCCTTGATAGGTATCGCCGTTATCGATGAGCAGCACATGGGGAGAGGATTCCTTCACTTCTTTGACATAGGTAGAAATTCTCGCCAAGCCGTTGTTGGCTGTCTCTTTGCTGTCCTCGTATGTATAGCCCCAGAGATTTCCATGAACATCCGAGGTTCCGAGGATTGTGATCGTTGTAGTTGCAGCTTCCGATTTTTCAGCTGGCGCTGGGGTAGCAGCGGGTACAGGAGCTGGTACTGGTGCTGGTTTCTCCACTGGCTTCTCTGCTGCTGGAACCGGTTTTGCTGGTTGAACGGGTTGTGCCTGGACAGGCTTCGCGGATGCAACTGCTGCTGCACCCTCAGGCAATTGCAGCTTTTGGCCGATTCTCAAAAAGTTTACATCTGGCAGCTTATTGAGCTTTTGCATTTCAGCGACGGTTGTTCCGTGGTTTCGAGAGATCCGCCACAGGTTGTCGCCTTTCTTTACCGTATACGTTTGGGCTGCGGCCGTACTCGCCAGCATGGTGGTGAAAAGCAGCACAAACGCTATGATTAATCTCAAATGCTTTCCTTGCTTCATGATTACCTCCTCTAGAAATGTATTTTTCCTGCATTTTCTATTATAAAGATGTATGTCGAAAAATGTCTAAATAAAAAAACGACATTTCTGCCGTTTCCGTGTTGATTATTCGCCTTCTACAAACGTGATTTTTTTCATCAATTTTCTGATTCCTCGTGGTAAAAAATAAGCGGATGGAAATGCCAGCGCAAATGCAATCGGCCATGCTGTCAGCCATTTCATGAGAAGGAGAGAAGTAAACCCGAAGTTGATGAGCATCATGACAAATGAAATGAAGCATGACATCCCTAATGCCATGAAAAAGGTAAACAGCAAATGTTCGTATTTTTTCTTGATTTTCAAACCAATCACCCTATTCACATATATGGATTCGCAGTTCGCTGCGTCTACGTGGTTGTAAATAACTCGTAGCTTACTGGAAAGCAAGGAAGGCGTCAACCTTTCAAGTGTAATCGAAAAGTCTTTGACAGGTGCTGGAACATTTTTGGGGAACTGTAAAAGCAATTCTGGGGCAGCCTGTTTGGCCGCTTGGAGGACAAGTTCGGGATCAAGTGGCAAATCAGCACCGAAGCGAATGGGCAACAGGGGTAGAAGAAATCCAAAGCTCCCCTCGATATTGGAGGGGAGCTTCTCTTTTTTAGGAAATTTTTACCAAACTGTAATTTTTCTTTCCTTTGCGGATGATGATAAACCGTCCGCCAATGGCCAGGTCCGCCGTCACTTCCAGCTCCAGATCGCTAATGCGCTCGCCATTCACATAGATCGCGCCTTTGGTCAGATCCTCGCGCGCTTGACGCTTGGATGGCTCGATTCCGACCTCTACCAGCCAGTCGACGATATTTTTGGATTCCTTGGTTGCCTCAAACGTCGGCATGTCTTTAAAGCCTTGTTCGATCTCATCGGCGGTCAGCGATTTGATGTCGCCGCTGAACAAAGCAGCCGTAATCCGTTGCGCCTGCTCCAGCATTTCCTCGCCGTGTACGAAGCGAGTCATTTCCTCAGCCAGCTTTTTCTGCGCTTCGCGTTTATGCGGCTCTATCTCTACTTTTTGTGCCAGCTCGTCAATTTCCTCTTTGCTCAGGAACGTGAAGTATTTCAGGTATTTCACCACATCACGGTCGTCGGTGTTCGCCCAGAACTGGTAGAATTCGAACGGCGTTGTTTTGTTCGGGTCGAGCCAGATCGCTCCTCCAGCCGTTTTCCCGAATTTTGTTCCGTCCGCTTTGAGCATCAGCGGAATGGTCAGCCCGAACGCTTTTGCCTCCGGTCCTTCTTTTTTGCGGATCAGATCGAGACCGCTTGTAATATTGCCCCATTGGTCGGAGCCGCCGATTTGCAGCTGTACGTCTTCATTTTTGTACAAATGCAGGTAATCCAGGGACTGCAGGATTTGATACGAGAACTCGGTAAAGGAGATGCCGCTGTCCAGTCTGCTTGCGACAACATCCTTGGCGAGCATTGCATTGATGCTGAAGTTCTTGCC
>DASQMM010000513.1:0-2551 GCA_035645495.1 Brevibacillus sp.
GCTGAGAACGTAGTAAAACTGTAAGAGTCTCCTTCGAAAAAACTGTCCGCTCGCGGGCAGTTTTTTTCTTTCCTCCTTATTTCTTTATTCCCTACCAGAAAAGAAAAAGGACTATGGCAGCACGCCATAATCCAATTTCCCTCTCCTTCGTTCGGATTCGATTTTTTTAAGAATCCTTACAGACAGTTTTCGATTTCGACTCTTTGGAACTGGCTGTCAAGAACAGTAAGACCATTCAGAATACCAGCGCCTGCAGCTGTGCGTGCGTAGGTGTTGATCAGCACATTTTCATCGTTGTCTGCAACGGTCAGACGCACTTCGTAGTGGTTGCCTGCGGGAATTGTTGCATTGAAGGCGGTACGCGTATTGCCTGGTAAAATTTGAATGACATCGAGTGCAGTAGATACGGGATTGGTCTGCGTAACTGCTGTACCCCAGTTCAATACCTGTACGCGGATCTCTACGTCATCCAGATTGAGATTCACTACTTCAGCATGGACGTTGATTGCAGCTCCAAGATTATTTTGCAGGATTCCAGTGGTGCGCACCAGACTTGTGCGGGGTCTTCTTCCGCGTTCTCTGCGTTCTTCAAAGCCGTCTTGTTCAAATTCTGCCATCCTCATTCACTCCATTCTCCATATTTGCTAGTGGGACAATAATACTGTATTTCCTCTTGTCTAATTCGGTAACGGCGAACGTAGCGGCACGGAAAACCATTTCTATACGGAAAGAGTGGAAGATCATACATGCAACGGGGGATGCAAGACAAACATCCTTCTTCGCCTGTTTTGAATGAAGGATGAAAGGGGAAATCGCCCTAAAATCGAGAATCACGAATATTTAAGGGATTCTGTCGAATATTTGTGAAATTTATCGATTAATGGAAGTCCTCCAGCATGATACAATATTCCTAAACAATGGAAAATGCTCTGGAGGAGAGGAAGAGCAAGGAGAAGGAGCGGGAAGAATGAGCAACGACCATCATACATTTGCTCAGCAAGATGAACAGCGCAATGTCATCGAAAATAGCGGTTCTATCGCCATTGCAGGAAATGTGGAAATCATTCTGCAAATGAAAATGATCCATTTAACGGAAGAAGATTTGTCTCTTATTTCAGCTTTCCGACCTGTTATTATATCTCGTATTGAACAAATTACCTCCTCCTTCTATGAATCGATTCTTCGCGTCGGCAAGCTCCAAGAGATCATCATAAACCATACGACGGTTGAGCGTTTGCGTCTTACCTTGTCAAACCATGTGATAGAGATGTTTTCTGGTAAAATTGATGAGGCATTTATCCAAAAGCGGTTAAAAATTGCCCTGGTCCATCAAAAAATCGGATTGCCGCCAAAATGGTATATGGGAGCATTCCAGAATCTGCAGAGCACCTTGCTGAGAATTGCCCATGAAATGCAAAATGAACTGCCTCACTATGACCGTTTCATCCAAGCCATTACCAAGCTGCTTAGCTTCGAGCAGCAATTGGTATTGGAAGCATACGAGGAAAAGACGCGTGAAGTAGAGCAAAAAGCAAAAGAAATCGTTGAGTACCAAGCTCATCATGACGAACTGACTGGTCTGCCCAATCGCCGCATGTTCCAGAGAGTCCTGCGAGAAGCGATTGCCCGAAATGAAAAGAAACAGACGAAGTTTGCCGTGCTCATGCTGGACATCGATCGCTTTAAATTGATTAACGACTCGTTAGGTCATACCTATGGAGATCAATTTTTACAAGAAGTAAGCAAGCGGCTACTCGTTTGCTCGGATGGGTATCAAGCTTCAGTCGCTCGCATGGGGGGAGATGAGTTTACCCTAATCTGTGAAGAATGTCCGAATAGAGGGGCTGTGACACGTCTGGCAGAAAGTCTGGTTGCGGCCATTGAAGTCCCATACCACTTGAAGCAAAACGATTTTTATGTTTCGGCGAGTGTCGGTATTGCCGTGTATCCCGATCATGGAACCAACGAGGAGGAGCTGCTCCAAAAGGCCGATCAAGCGATGTATGAGGTGAAAAAGAACGGAAAGAACGGCTATCGCTTCTTCACCAGCGAATTGGACGAGCATTTACATACGAAGATTGAACTGGAAGCGGATTTGCGCAAAGCCATACAGCGGCAAGAATTGGTGCTCTATTACCAGCCACAAATACAAGCCGGGAGCAATAAGATGATTGGTGTGGAAGCGCTGGTACGTTGGAATCATCCTGTGAAAGGCATTCTGTCGCCTGGCGTTTTTATTCCGATTGCAGAAGAGACTGGGATGATCTACGAGATTGGCACTTGGACGTTGCGAGAGGCATGCCGTCAGATGCGAGAATGGCATTTGGCCGGAGGGCCACTCATCCCCGTCTCGGTCAATCTTTCTTCGCAGCAGTTCCATCAGCCCAATCTGATCGAATACATCCGTGAAATCCTGGAGGAAACCGGACTGGAGCCTAAGTATCTGGAGCTGGAGATTACGGAGAGCATGATGATGGACGCGAAGGTATCGAAGAGCATTCTCCAAGAATTAGACGAATTTGGTGTGAAAATCAGTTTGGATGACTTTGGC
>DASQMM010000514.1:0-2506 GCA_035645495.1 Brevibacillus sp.
GGTATTTCCTTGATCAGGTAGTCGATAAAATTTGGGAGTTAAAAGAAGGAAAGATTAACGAATATTGGGGCGGATACTCTGACTACTTGTCACAAAAAGAAGAGGAAAGAAAAAACCAGTCTGCACAATATAGGCAGTTCATCTCTGAACGAGCCCGGCTGGAGAAAGCAATCACCGAAAAAAAGAACCAGGCCCGCAAAGTAGACCAAAAGGCGAAAGGAGCTTCAAGAAAAAACAGCTCTGAAACCGGCGGCCGACTGAGCCATCAAAAAACGGTGGGCAGCAAGCAGAAGAAACTCCATAATGCCGCAAAAAATATGGAGCATCGAATCGAATTGCTTGGTGATGTGAAACCTCCAGAGGTGATTCGTTCCGTCCATTTCCGTCAGAGCAACTCATTAGAGCTACACAACCCCTTTCCAATCGTAGGGAACGAAATCTGCAAACAGGTAGGCAACAAGGTCATTTTCGAGAAGGCGTCTTTCCAATTTCCACTGGGTGCCAAGATAGCGGTGACGGGTTCAAACGGAACAGGAAAAACAACGCTTTTCAAAATGATCATGAATGGTGAAGACGGCATCTCTATCTCACCAAAAGCGGCAATCGGCTACTTCGCGCAAAACGGCTACAAAGTTGACCGTCATCAGGGCGTCATGGAGTTCATGCAGGAAAACTGTGATTATCAAATCTCTGAAATTCGCAATGTACTGGCATCTCTGGGATTTTCCCAGCATGATGTGCGAAAAGAGTTGTCAGTATTAAGCGGCGGGGAAATGATAAAATTACAGCTTGCCAAAATGCTGCTCGGGCGATACAACATCTTGCTTATGGATGAACCAAGCAATTTTCTCGATCTTCCCGCAGTGGAAGCACTGGAAAATTTGATGAAAGACTACGCAGGTACCATTATTTTCATAACACACGACGTCCGCTTGCTGGAGAACGTTGCGGATTTCGTATACGAGATCAAAGATAAAAAGATCATTCGGAAGTGCTAAGAAGTTGACTGGATGATTGGATCCGATAAAACAGCGTCAGTTTTAGGACATTATTTTCTCGTCCAAAGCTGCCGCTGTTTCTTTTTACCGATGTTATTCTACATATCGCTCATGATGCATCGCGACGATGGCGGGTTTCGCCAGACTTGCTGCGCTACTTCGGGGTGTCTACCTCTACTCCTGCGCCTTCCGACATTTGATGATGAGCGTCGTGGGGACGGCGGCAGCTTTCTGGGCGTTGTACCAGCCCTTTGCATACTTCTTTTTTTCCTCATCCGAGAGGGATACATCCTCCACCACCCGCTCAATGGCGAAGCCCGACTGGATGCAGGCATTGAGATAGGTGCTTACCCGAAACTGCTGCATGATCGCCGTCTCGGGCCACGCCTCGTGCTTGTACGCCCCCTCCTCGAGATAGGATTTGGTCAGCACCAGATTTCCTTCCTGTTGGGTGAAGCGGTTGTGCAGCGGATGCTCCCAGCTAAAGACGAAGACTCCCCCGGGCTTCAAATAGCGGTGAACTTGAGCCAGGGTCTGATGCAGGTCGACCGTCCAGCCGAGCGCAAAGACGGAGTAGACAAGATCAAAATAGCCATGCGGCAAGCCGGGATCTTGTTCCATCGGAGATTCAAACAGATGGACCGGAGCTTGGCAGTTCGCAAGCAGCTTCGTCGCACTTTCAATCTGGGCAGAAGACAAATCAAGCCCCCAAAGCTCCGCTGCCTGCTGTTGGTCCATATACAAAAGCGAATGCCCGCTCCCGCAGCCGATCTCCAGCACCTTTTGACCGGCGACATCTCCCAGCAGATTCAGCTCCTCTTCCTTCGGCGCCAGCGGACCGTATTCGGGCAGCGGATTGCGCCCGTAAAATCGGGATGCTGCTTGATTCCAGCTTTTTTGGTTTGCCAGTAACACGTCTGATTTCATACCTGATTCCTCCACACCCAAGATAAGAACATACATTCTCTACGATCCAACCAATTCCTTCCTTCCTCATGAAAAATAAAAAAACTGTCCCTCGTCCTTTACGGACAAAAGACAGTTTTCTGCTGGCCGTGGATTAGTGAGCCACTTCCACGTTTTTAAACTGGTTGGAAAACAGCTTCTGGTAGCTTCCGCGCTTTTCCATCAGCTCTTCGTGTCTTCCCTGCTCGGCGATCTGCCCGCCTTCCACCACCATGATCGTATCGGCATCACGTATCGTATTCAGCCTGTGGGCGATGACGAAGCTCGTGCGTCCCTCCATCAGTTTTAGCAAGGCTTCCTGGATGTGAATCTCGGTCCGGGTATCGATGCTGCTCGTCGCCTCGTCGAGAATCAGCAAGGCCGGCTTCGCCAGGATCACCCGCGCGATCGCCAGCAGCTGCCGTTGTCCCTGGCTGAGATTGCCGCCGTTCTCGCTGAGCATCGTATCATAGCGCTTCGGCAGACGGTTGATGAATGTGTCCGCATTGGCCATGGCGGCCGCCGCCTCTACCTCGGCGTCCGTCGCGTCCGGCTTGCCGTAT
>DASQMM010000515.1:0-9749 GCA_035645495.1 Brevibacillus sp.
GCAACTCCAATTTGGCTGAGGATGGTTGGAAGGAAGCGAATGTCATCGCGGACGGACAGCTCACGCAAGGCTACGGCGGAGGAATCTGCCAGGTGTCTTCCACTCTGTTCAACGCGGTTCAGGAAGCGCAACTGACAATCGAGGAGCGCCACAGTCACAGCAAGGCTGTCGGGTACGTACCCGTAGGGCAGGATGCGACGGTCGCGTATGGGTTGCTTGATTTTCGTTTTTCCAACCCGTATGATCATTCGCTAAAAATCAAGGCCAAGACCTATAATGATACGGATGTCGTGATTGCTATTCTTAAGAAATGACGCTAGGAAAGACGTGCTGAGCGCGTCTTTTTTTATGTCTGCTTTATCCCTCACTGGAACAATTTCTCCAACGCAGGGGATTCGTAACAATAATATGATCAACTCGTGAATTCGACGTGAACACTTTGTAACAGAAAAGATACGAAAATATGAACGTCCCCAAAAACCAGTACCAATTCTTTTGCGTTCTGATAACATGATAGTGCGCAGATGAGATGTGTTCACAATTACTAAAAATGAGCTTCCAATTAGGTAGGTCTGTTTTGTCAACGAGGAGGGATTGGGAGAATGAGTGGAGGAAAATGGCCGAGACGACTTCAGTTGGCTGTCTTGGCGGCGCTGGCGAGTATCATGCTGGCCGGTTGCGGCAGCGAGTATGTAGTCTTGAACCCCAAGGGGCCGGTAGCACAGACGCAATATGATCTCATTATGATTTCCATTATATTGTGCTCGATTATCATTATCCCGGTTATTGCGCTCACCGCGTTCATCGTCTATCGATATCGGGATACACCGAACAACAAGGCGACGTATAAGCCAAATTGGGCGCACAGTACCACCCTCGAAGTGATCTGGTGGTCGATTCCAATCGTGATTATCGCCATTCTGGGTTATTTTACGGTGCGTGATACTTATGCTTTAAAAGAGAATCCGAATAAAGAAGTACAACCTATGGTAATTCAGGTAACCTCATTGGACTGGAAATGGTTGTTCACTTATCCTGAACAAAACATTGCAACGGTCAACTACTTGCAGATCCCTGCAGGCGTGCCTGTCCAGTTCCAAATCTCTGCTGAGGCACCAATGAACTCCTTCTGGGTACCGGAGCTTGGCGGACAAATCTACGCCATGGCGGGTATGACGACCGAATTGTATCTGCAGGCTGACCATCCGGGCGAGTTCCAGGGCAGAGGAGCGAACTTCACGGGTGAAGGATTTGCTCACATGCAATTCAATGTGAAAGCTACTACGCAGGACGAGTTTGATCAGTGGGTGAAAGAGGTAAAAGGAACCACACCTGCGATGAGCAAGGAAGATTATGAACAGTTGAAGAAGCCAGGTCTGTCGGAAGTGCTGACCTATTCTTCGTTCCCTGAAGGCTTGTTCGAAGAGATCGTTTCCAGATACAGTCACGGACATCCGATGGAGACGGGCGGCAGCGGACATGATCATGGTGCCACAACGGAAGAGAAACCGGATGAATCCGCACACTCCACTCATCACATGCCCAACATGACAACGACACCTGTGATGAATCACTAACGGAAAGGGAGGGGGAATACCTGATGTGGGAGAGCTTAAAAGAGTTTGCATCTTGGTTCTTTGTTACGGGCGATCCGCTGATTTACGGTGCCATGGTCTCCATTGCCTTGACCATGGTAGCGATCGTCTTCGTTTTGACCAAATATAAAAAATGGGGCTGGCTGTGGCGCGAATGGCTGACAACAGTCGACCACAAACGAATCGGGATCATGTACCTGATCGCATCCCTGCTGATGCTGTTCCGCGGCGGCGTGGACGCCTTGCTGATGCGTGTGCAGCTGGCATTCCCGAATCTGGAGTTTTTGCACTCCGATCACTACAACGCGATCTTTACGACTCATGGTACGATCATGATCTTGTTCATGGCGATGCCAATGATGTTCGGTTTGTTCAATATGGTTGTTCCGCTCCAGCTCGGGGCGCGAGATGTAGCGTATCCGTTCCTGAACGCCGTCAGCTTCTGGCTGTTCATGTTTGGTGCGATGCTGTTCAACCTGTCATTCGTCATCGGGGGTTCGCCTGATGCCGGTTGGTTGTCGTATCCGCCGCTCTCGCAAAATGATTTTAGTCCGGGTCCAGGCCAAAACTTCTGGATCTGGGGGATTCAGATCTCCGGTATCGGTAGCTTGGCGACCGGGATCAACTTCATCGTCACCATTTTGAAAATGCGTGCGCCTGGCATGAAGCTGATGAAAATGCCAATGTTTAGCTGGTCTGTTTTGTCCAGCTGTATCATGATTATCTTTGCATTCCCAATCTTGACTGTTACCATTGCACTCTTGTATCTCGACCGCTTTGCCGGTGCCCACTTCTTCACGATGGACGGCGGAGGCAACCCGATGATGTATCTCAACCTCATCTGGATGTGGGGTCACCCGGAAGTATATATCGTAGTCGTGCCAGCCTTCGGGATCTTCTCTGAAGTGGTAGCGACTTTTGCGAAGAAAAAACTGTTCGGTTATACATCCATGGTCATAGCCGTAATGGGGATTAGTATTCTCTCCTTCTTTACCTGGGCTCACCACTTCTTCACCATGGGTACGAGTGCCAATGTCATTGCGTTCTTTGCGATTACGACGATGCTGATCGCGATACCGACCGGGGTGAAGATCTTCAACTGGCTGTTTACGATGTATCGAGGAAAGATCTCCTTCAAGCAGCCGATGATGTGGACGATTGCCTTTATCCCGTGCTTTGTTGTCGGGGGAGCGACCGGGGTCATGCTGGCGGTAGCGCCTGCAGACTATCAGTATCACAACAGCTACTTCCTGATTGCCCACTTCCACCAAGTATTGATCGGTGGCGTCGTCTTTGGGTATCTTGCAGGGATATACTATTGGTGGCCAAAACTCTTCGGCTTCAAGCTGGATGAAAAACTGGGAGCATGGGGCTTCTGGCTCTGGAACATCGGTTTCTACGTCTGCTTCATGCCGCAGTACGCGCTGGGCTTCATGGGTATGACCCGTCGTTACTACACATATGGCTGGGATCTCGGCTGGGAGCCGCTCAACCTGATCTCGACCGTAGGTGCGTTCCTGATGGGGGCAGGCTTTGTCTTCCAGGTATGGCAAATCACGTACAGCATCAAGCACGGCGAACGCGACACCACAGGGGACCCATGGAATGGCCGTACGCTCGAATGGTCGATTCCGTCACCTGCACCGTTCTATAACTTCGCTGTCGTGCCACAGGTAAAAGATGCGGACGACTTCTGGAGAGTGAAAGAGGAGAAAGCGAACGGCACGTACAAGGAAGAGCCTGTCCATCTCGAGCCGATTCACATGCCGAAAAACTCCGGTCTTCCGTTCATCATGTCTTTCTGCTGGTTTATCGCGGGCTTCGGGTTCGTCTGGGAATGGACCTGGATGGCTGTCATCGGTATAGTCGGTGTGGCATTGGTCATGTGGGCCCGTTCGTTCCAATACGATACCGATTACTATGTACCAGTGGATGAAGTGCGTCGTACGGAAGCCTCACTGGGGAGGGTATATTAATGCAACAAGTGGCGAATAACCATGAGCATGGACATGCGCACGACCACGAGCATGGCCATGAAGATCATGAGCAGCTAAAGGTACTTGGTTTTTGGATCTTCCTGGTGACTGACTGTATCTTGTTCGGCTCCCTTTTTGCGACTTATGCGGTTTTGATGCACAGTTTTGCAGGGGGACCTACCGGGAAGGAATTGTTTGAACTCCCGGGTGTCATCGCCTCCACCTTCATCTTGTTGACCAGCAGCTTTACCAGCGGTCTTGCGATTTTGGCGATGAACAAAGGAAAAGTGAAAGAGCTGATCGGATGGCTCGTAGTAACGGCTCTGCTCGGTCTCTCCTTTATCGGACTGGAGATCAGCGAGTTTACCCATCTGGTGCATGAAGGTGCGACGATGTCCACCAGTGCGTTCTGGTCTGCGTTCTTCACGCTGGTCGGAACACATGGTGTGCACGTGTCGGTCGGTCTGTTCTGGATGGTCGCGATCATGATCCAGCTTCGTCGCCGCGGACTCACTCCGGTGACACGCCGCAAGGTAACGACACTCAGCCTGTACTGGCACTTCCTGGACGTCGTATGGATCTTCCTCTTTACGGTCGTCTACCTGATGGGGGTGATGTAGGATGGCGAACCACACAAACCATAACAGCCATGCAGAGAGTCATGGTTCACTGAAATCCTATGTGATCGGTTTTATTCTCTCGATCGTGCTGACGATCATCCCGCTCGTGCTGGTGATGAATCCACTGTTCAGCAAGGCAGGGACCATCATCGCTATCATGATTATGGCAGTCCTGCAGTTTGTGATCCAGCTGTTCTTCTTCATGCATATCCGCGAAGGAGAAAAACCGCGCTGGAACGTGCAGACACTGGTTCTCGGTCTGGTGATTGTGTTGACGATCGTTGCCGGTTCGATCTGGATTATGGCGTTTAACGTATAACGATAAGGAAAAGCATGTAAGAAGGCATGGCCCGGGTAGGATGGGGTCATGCTTTTTTGTTGAAGAAAGGCTTTGTTAACCCTAACACCATCGGATTTATAAGCTGATTCGTTTTAGATTATGATGAAGAAGAAGGGGGGTTACTACAAAATACATAGCCAATAAGTAGTATGATATATTCATCAAATAATTAGGTGTTTCGTCCTATAAACAACCCTGCTTTATACTCTTAAGTAAATTTTTACCATGTAATAAAATGGGATAAAATTAAAAAGGGAGTGTATTTTTTGGTCACTATATCAAAACATTGGGTGGTTTCTGCACTGGTTTTATTGCTGTCTTTAGCTGTTTTATTTGTTTTTGAGGTTAAAACGGATGCGAGTTCAACAACTATTGAAATGGAGATTAAGGAAGATGAGATGAAGTACATTTTAGAGAATGAAAAGAAAATATCCAGAGCATTCAATTCAAAATTTGATTTGAATAATTCGAAGGATTTTAATGGTGACGTGAAATTGGATTTGAAGTTTAAAAAAATGAAAGGGAACAAACAACATCGAGAGGTGTTAGGCAAAGCTACTGTTAAAATGGGTGGAGAAAAATTTGTTTTCCGTATAGAAGAAGGAAGCCTCGTTAAAACAATTAACCAAGATGGAGAAGAAGTATATTTTTTGGACGCTGATTCAACATTTAAAACTAGTGAAGGTGAGGAAGTGATTAGTACTCTAACGTTTGCTTGGACAAAGGATTATTCAAAGACAGAAGGTGCTATTGCGGTTGGAACAATTGATAACTTTTCGTATATACCTTTTGGAAACTCTGATGTTCCTTTAAGAGGCATTACTGAGAAGGACAGACAATATTTAGCAGATCAACAGCAAGAGTTTGGTAATAATGAGTATACGGGGGAATAGTTGATGAAAAGGAATAAAATTCTGTTAGTTTTAGTAACTGCTGTCTTGTTATTAACGAGTTATGTTTCTCCCACGTTTGCTTACGAGAATTTAGAACACTTTAAAACATTATCCATAGAAAACAGGACTCCCGAAGGTTGCAGGTTTCGTTCAGGGGTACTGACTATTGGTAGGACATTTAATGACAGAACACTCAATGGTACTGTTCAACACCGAATTTTTGGAACTTCTGAAGATGTACGGAAATGCTATGAATATGGTGCTTATGTAAATATACTAGAAGTGGGTTTAAGGGCACAGCAGGAAAATAGTTCGGGAAAAAGGGAAAACACAGGTAAAATAGGTTCATACTCTCCGGAAGATACTGGTGGCTCTACTTTGCACATTTCTGATGCAGTTTTTAACTGGCTGGACTGGACTAATGTGGCCTCGCTAACAGTTAAAGTACTGTCAAATGATTTTAGAACAGAGATTAGGGCTACTCAACCATCTGGCACGATTCACACGAGAAGGATTAGAGCATCTAATACCTTTGGTATTGATCATGCGGACTTGCCGGCTTCTGTTTCAAGTAGAACTGCAGATCGAGGCGTCCAAAATGAAACACTTGGTCTGGCTACTTATTTTGATGTGACTATGTATGATGAGTTTGGGAAATTGCAGACCAAAGGTAGAGTAAGATATTATGTTGTGAATGGATTTGGTACGACAGTTGGCGTATGGTCTGATGATATGTTCATCGAGCACTATATGTGGTAATAAGGATCATATTAATAGATAGTACCAGGGCAAACAGATTGGTACTATCTTCTTTTTTATTTGATCCAGATTTAAGGGGCGTGAGTAAAAGTGAGGCAGTCCATCTATATTTCCATCACTCTAGTTTTCTTTCTGTTATTGAACGGTTGTACTGATAGCACGTCTGTCGAAGAAGTTAACACAAGTGCAATTCAGCAACTTGAAGAACTAGGAATAGAGATAAATTCTGATTCTTTTATTCAACAAATCGAGAAGAACAATAATCCTGTGGTTGTCCTTTTTATAAAGGCCGGGATAGACCCCAACATCCCGAATAAGCATGGGGAGATTTCAATTGTAAAGGCTTCAATAAATGGTAATGATGACTTGGTTCAACTTCTTATAAATTCCGGAGCCAGCGTTAATCTTCCTAATAGCAATGGGACTACAGCGCTAATGGCTGCCTCAGCAAATAAAAACTTGAAAACCGTTTTGCTGCTATTAAAGAACGAGGCAGACGTTCATGCAGAAGATAATGAAGGATATAATGCCCTTATGCTTGCTATCAGAAATGGTGATCTGGAAGTTATGAAAGCCTTATTGGATGCTGGGTCTGATGCAAATTTGCCAGAAGGGGAGAATAAAGAAGACTTGTTGATATTTACAGAAGAGATTTTCCCGGAAACTGGTCAATTATTGGAAGAATATAAAAAGGAGAGCAGATAACTAATACATGACTCCTTCCTCGAGGAGGAAGAGACTATTGCGAAAAACTGCAAGCTAGGACTTTCCCTTTAACTATACTAAGTATATAATTATGTTGTAAAAGATGAAGGGAGCGATTTCCATGTATGATATTGTCATTATCGGAGCAGGACCTGCAGGAGGAAGCGCAGCTTTGTTTGCTGCCAAAGCGGGGAAGAAAACACTTCTCATCGACAACGACAAAGGGATGACCAAACGAGCATGGTTGGAAAATCATTACGGGATCATGGAAATCACGGGCCCGGATCTGATTGAGATCGGGAAAAAGCAAGCGGCCAAATTCGGTGCTGAGCTGCTCGACGCGCAAGTTACCAACGTAACCAAAACAGATCAGGGCTTGAGCGTGGAAACAGAAGGACACGGCAGCTTTGAAGCCAAGCATGTGATTCTGGCTACTGGCGCAGTAGTCGAGCTGGCAACCAAGATTGGCGTAAACATCAAGGATGGTACAGAACCAAGAATCAAGAATGTTGTTGACGTTGACGCGCAAGGAAAAACCAATGTGGCGGGCATCTGGGCTGCAGGTACTTGCGCAGGAGTAAGCGTCCACACCATCATTACAGCAGGCGATGGGGCGAAGGTAGCGATCAACGTCATCAGCGAACTGAATGGCGAGCGCTACGTCGATCACGATGTTTTGAAAACTACGTAACGATAGCTTTAGAGGGCAGATCTGAGACACCTCCCTAAATCAGCAGTAGATGATTTGGCGGAGGTGTCGTGCCTATTGTTGGGGAGGAAATGATGTGAGTGTCAAAGAAAGCAGAGTCAATTTCGTCGTAGCGGGGCTATTACTGGGTTTGCTGATGGCATCGATGGACAATACCATCGTTGCGACGGCGATGGGAACCATTGTGGGGGAAATGGGCGGGATGGACAAATTCGTCTGGGTAACCTCCGCCTATATGGTCACCACAATGGCAGGCATGCCGATCTTTGGAAAGCTGTCGGACATGTACGGACGCAAGCGATTTTACATATTCGGACTCGTCGTATTTCTGCTTGGCTCGATCCTTTGCGGTACAGCGAACAGCATTGTGCAATTGAGCATCTACCGCGCGATTCAGGGAATTGGCGGCGGGGCGCTGATGCCGATTGCCTTTACGATTATTTTTGATTTGTTCCCTCCGGAGAAAAGAGGGAAAATGACGGGATTGTTCGGGGCTGTCTTTGGCACCTCCAGCGTATTCGGGCCGCTTTTGGGCGCATACATTACCGAATACATTAGTTGGCAGTGGATCTTTTACATCAATGTGCCGATCGGAATTGTGTCGCTGTGGTTTATCGTGTTCAACTACCGGGAATCTCTGCAGCACCGGAAGCAAAGCATCGACTGGTGGGGTGCGATCACGCTGGTCGGAGCGGTTGTCAGCCTGATGTTTGCCCTGGAGCTGGGCGGAAACCAATACGCCTGGGGATCCGTACAAATTATGAGTCTGTTGATTGCCTTCGCTGTCCTGTTCATTGTGTTTTTACTGGTGGAACGAAAGGCGGCAGAGCCGATCATTTCGTTCGCCATGTTCCGCAAAAGGCTTTTCGCCGCCTCCAATGCGGTGTCTCTCATGTATGGTGCATCTTTTATCATCGCGACGGTCTACCTGCCGATTTTTATCCAGGGCGTATTCGGAGGATCTGCGACGAATAGCGGCTTGATTCTCATGCCGATGATGCTGGGCTCCGTCTTCGGTAGCCAGATTGGTGGATTGTTGACGACACGTACCAGCTTCCGCAATATCATGCTGCTCTCCGCCGTCTTTTTCATCCCGGGTATCTATCTGCTGGGGACGATTTCTACGGAGGTACCGCGTTGGCTTTTGACGACATATATGATCATTACCGGGTTCGGAGTAGGATTTTCCTTCTCGGTCCTGGGGATGTCGGTCATCCATGGGTTTGACATGCGGCAGCGCGGTTCCGCCAGCTCGACTGGCTCTTTCTTCCGTTCGCTGGGCATGACGCTGGGGATTACGGTATTCGGCATTCTGCAGCGCAATCTTTTTGAGGGCGGCATGACCTCATCCTTTGCAGGGCAGGAGAGCATGGCAGGACTGGTCAGCGATCCGCGTGCCATCCTGTCGCCGGAATTGCGGGCCTCTATACCGGAGCCTGTCCTTGAGCAGATCACGACGATCCTTGCGAACTCCATCGCCCAGACATTCCAGTGGGCTTTGGTTCCTGCGGGCCTCGCGTTTTTGTTCATCTGTTTGATGGGCAAGGAACGGGTGCAGATCAAGCGTCCTGATCCTACTGCCGGGCAGGAAGGCTCCAAGGCGTAAGGCGTAATGGAGATCGTTTTCTCGTAGAGCGGTTGAATATGAACGTATTATGAACATTGGGGGTTTTTCCTTCTTTTGATAGTTTTTCATCTTATAATAGTGGAAAATGGACTCGCAAGGAGGAGCCCCTCTCATGTTGAAAACTGCTCTCGGGCGATTTCGTGCCGTTGGCTTGCTTGAGGGAATCTCGTATCTGGTATTGCTCGGGATTGCCATGCCGCTCAAGTATTACTTTGATGTGCCGGAAGCTGTGAAAATCGCCGGTTCACTCCACGGCTTGCTTTTTGTCCTGTATGTTCTGGCTTTGGCTCAGGTGCATTTCAAGAACAAGTGGTCTTTTCTTTTTTCGATAGGAGCGTTTATCGCTTCGCTGATTCCTTTCGGCAATTTCGTGCTTGAGGCGAAATTGCGCAAGTTGGCATAAATACAAATAAAGGAAAAAGGATGGGAGATTTCTCCCGTCCTTTTTTATTTTCTCCGTTTTACACAGCTTCATAAAAGTCAGACGATTTTTCAATATGAACTTAATATAGCCCTGATAGGATG
>DASQMM010000516.1:0-5332 GCA_035645495.1 Brevibacillus sp.
TAAGCCAGCAACAGACTGTCCAAATCATCTACCTAGGCAGCACAAGTCAGGCGACTCAACGCACCATACGACCTCTTGAAATCGTGGGTGACCGACTCAAGGCATACTGCCTTACACGCAAGGCCCCGAGGGTCTTTGCAATTGGCAACATCCTTGCTATTCAACCGGTGGTGACTGGCCGTGCTGTCTGACATAGAGCGAAAAGTGCTGCGCGTGATCGGGAATTACTCTGCAGGACGCCGTAGAACCCCGACAGTAGACGAACTGTGCATCAAGACCGGGCGTAATCGTGGCGGAATCATGACGGTGTTAGAAGTCCTGGCGCGGGAAGAGTATATCGAGTGGCAGCGATCCGAGCCAGACAAAATGACAGTCTTGGAAGCGTGGGAAAGAAAGGGGCCAGGACAATGGCTAGCAAGGTAGACAATATTTTCGGGGCGAGTCGGTGGGTTCTTCCGGAGCAACGAGCTGCGTACCTACAGTTAAAAGAGGACGAGAAACTAATCACGCAACCGACGCTTGAACAAGACGAGCTCGAGTCATTCCATTACCTCATCCGGGATTCGGCGCGGGAAGACTATGCTGTTACGATCACCTGGTGGCAGCCGGTAAAAGGTGAATTGGGCAAGACCTGTAGCCTGTGGGGTGTCGTGCAGTGGATCGACCAACATGCGCGCCGGATCAAACTGGTGAATGACGAGGAAGTGCAATGGATCCCGATGGATTATATCACCAATGTTTACAGCTGATTTGATTGATACAATTATAGCGGTGATGCTATATGGAATTTATATCTCCGATGCTGCTTGAGCAAGTAGACTCTCCGTTTTCCGACGGACGGTACATTTTCGAGCCTAAGATCGACGGGCACCGCTTGATTCTATCGCGAAGTAACGGAGTCACCCGTTTATATACTCGGCATCATAACGATGTCACAGCCAAGTATACCGAACTGGTTTTTGACGGTCCCGACATTGTCCTCGACGGAGAACTTGCAGTCATGGACCCGGACACTGGTATTCCGGATTTCGAGCTGACGATGCAGCGTTTCCAGTCCAAGAAGTCGCGCCTTCCGGTATCCTATGTTGTATTCGATATTATCCGGTATGATGGCGCTGACCTTCGCCACTTACCGCTAATTGAACGTAAAGCCATTCTCGACCGAGTTATTACGGATACGCCAACGATTAGCAAGATAGTGCACATTGATGGTAGTGGGGAAGACCTATATGACCTTATTGTCGCTCGAAACATGGAGGGTATCGTTGCCAAACGGAAGGACGGCTGCTATCACGCCGGAAAGAGGACGGCTGATTTCGTAAAGGTAATCAATTATTCGTATGCAGATGTCAGTATTGCAGGCTGGCGTAAGGGTGACTTTGGATGGCTGGCGCATGTGAACGGACGACCTGCAGGTGTGGTCGAACTTGGAGTGCCGCCAGCGCATAAGCAGGCGTTCTATGGAGTCGCGAAATCGTTAATTACTGGAGAGGATCGCGATTTCGTTTACATCCAGCCACGATTAAAGGCAATAGTAAAATTCCGCAATTGGACTCGTAGCGGTATGCTGCGCTCTCCAGTATTTGTAGATTTCATACTCAAATAGTGATACCCATCCCACTTTGGAGATGGGTTATTCTTTTATATGCTTTTTCCGATCTGCTCCAGCACCTTGAGAAATAGGGGAGACAACTGGATCAAGATGTACCCGAGCCCCGCATTTTGAATTGTGCTCCATGCCTTTTCGGAGTTACCAAACAGAAAGAAGTAGCAGCCCCCGATCATCACAACTGAAGCGATTGGTAAAGAGAGGGCAACCAGTATTTGCACCACTGGATCGAGGGCATGCGCCAGTATCTGAAGTGTGGTTCCAGCTATCACAGTGGATGCTGTCGTTTTTACAGACTCAGCTGCGCTTGCGTGCGCTGCCGGAATGATTGCGAGTGGTATCATCGCGCCTGCCTTTACAAGCCCGTCAATGGCACGTTTCAGTTCCTTCTTTTTCGGTTGCTTCCACGCTCCGTCCATAAAATCGCGGAATTTGATTACTTCTGTCCTTGCCATGCCCGATCACTCCTCACTTGATGTCTTGATGGTAATAAACCTGCGCAGGCAACCCTTTGCACAACTCCACAAACCTCCTGACTCTGATCTTGCTGACCGTGACAACGTGCAAGGTAGGAAAATACCCATACTCCTTTTGAAAAAGGCCACGGTCGAATATTTCCCGGAATCGCTTAATCTTTGCCCTGTTTTCCACCATTGTCTGCGTATTGTCTACCTCCAAAAAGTTGTATTGCCCCGCCTTTTTAAAGAGCGCATCCGTAACAAGCGTGGTGTGGCCGTCCGTTACCTTGACTTCTGGCCGCCAATATCCCGGGCATCCAGCGCGGAAGAAGAAGTCGTTACGCATGAGAGTGTGCCTGGTCTGCATCGATCTTTTAACCACCTTCTGCGATCCGATCATCTGCCTACCGATCCGGTTAAGATAAAACACAGTGCCGTATCCTTCCTCGCGAAAGCAGTATAGGTATTCTTCCATCTGCTGCAAAACCTTACGAGCATTGCGGTCCCCACCTAGCCGATGCAGACGCTGGATATGGCCTCTACTCAAAAAAGCGAATCTGTCCAGGCTGTGGAGTATTTGCTCCCGTCGCTCCACGCGGCTGATTGTGGCTTGCATCGTTCTGCTCCTTTCTCGGCTTGATTACTATGTGTGGGCGCACCACCTGCCGGATGGTCTGCGAATCGACCATTGGAGTCTGCACGATTTGTCGCTTGTCGGCAGTCTGGTAGATGGCACGGCCCCGGATCTCTGGTAGCGTCTCGGCCCCCGTCTCATCCAGCACAACGCGGGAGGCCGTAGCCGTCTGTACCCGGAAGCAGAGTTTGGCGTCGCTGTTCTGCTTACATTGCCGCGGTATTACGTCACCAGTGGGGTATTGAGTGGCGAGTATCTGGCGGTAACCCAGCCCGGCGCCCAGGCGTGCGATCTGGCTCAAGTAGGTCTGGCAGCGCTCTTTGAGCTGGCGTTCTTCTTTCGTAACGGCTTCATCCGGGTTTAGCTCTCCTACTTCGTCGATGATGATGAAATGCCGTACCTGGTCCTTAGCCTCATGAACATTCTTAACTCCTCGCTGTTTAAAAGCCTGCTGCTTTGATCGCATTTCTTTCACCACAGATTCTAGGGCCTTTTCTGCTTCCTCGGGCTCCTCTGCGTAATGGAGCACCTGCCTAGCATCCCGGTAATCGGCAAACTCCACGCCGCCTTTCAGGTCAATCAACGTAAAGCGGACGTTGGCCGGCTGTTGTGTAATGAGGGTGGATATAATCATGTTTAAAAAGTTGCTCTTACCATACCGGGTAGCGCCGCCAGTAACCAAATGAGGCACTTGCTCAAAGTCATGAGTAATTACCGCATTACTTTCGCGGATCTGGCCAACTGGTACGGACCAGGAACCAGGCAACGGAACGTCCTCAAACTTGACGAGGGTCGGCATCGATTGGTTGTAGACCTTAACCTTGAGCAGCCCATCATAGGACATTTCCACTTCTTTTTTCGATGATTTCTTCTTAGTGAGCAATGTTTTAACCTGTGGAAGCAAAGGTTTTTCTCGATTGATGCTTTTCAAATCGGACCAGGTAAACTGCAGCATCGTCTTGCGGTTGTTAAGACCGTCCTGGATGTGAGGGAGCTTCGCTTGGTAGTCATCGAAACTCCGGCCCAATGGGATGCGGTAACGATACTCTGTACCCCAAGAATGATTGACCTTTTTAACGAGCTGGGCTGTATAGGTTTTGTCTCCGTCCTGAACGTTCAAGCCGGTCAACGAGAATATTTTGTTTAACTTCTCGCTGTCGTTTGTTGCGCCGGATTTCTGTAGATGAGCATACAGGGCGACCCCACCCAGAACCGCCGACGAGATAACTTCCAACAACATTTCATCACCACCTCACTGTTGTTTCTGTAGGAAACAGTTGTGAAAAAACGGAACTCTTATGAAGTCGGGAAAAGGTATAAATGACGCGATATGAGTAGTTCCTTTCCTTGGTCCGGGCCCTGAACTAGATTCGGAATTCGAAACGGAACCTTGTTTGGTACTAAGAAATGCGGGGCTGATTGTCCAATATTCGGCTTTCTCCGAATATTTTTTTCCAACCTTGTCCAGACTGAGGATGAGGTGAGGAGAATGTCAGGTCTGAATAAACCAAGGACAAAGGCAGGTAAATATCTCGATTTGCATGGAATTAGTCACTCGTATATCGCAAATGAAACAAACCTAAGCATGGATACGTTGACGCGGATTTTCTCAATCGGCAAAAAAACTCAGAAACCAACTAAGTCAACTCGAAAGCTGATTTACGATGCAGTAAAAAAGAAAGTCCCACAAGTCAAAATGTCTGACTTATGGGAAGAATCGTAAGCGGGTATAATTAAGGTAGGACAAGGGAACAATGAGTAATTTGTATATATCATCAGGAAGTCAATCAATATAATCGCCATTCGACCCTCATGTCCGCCTACCGCCATATCCGGGAGCCCAAATTCATGCATTGCGTGATTCGGGAAAAGGGTGAGGTGTATAAGGCGTTGAAGACGTTTTTCGGGAAGAAGGAAGCAGTAACGTGAAGGGGAGAAGGGAATAGAAGTATGTAATGTACCCCTTAAAGGTTCCTTGGGTGCAACCGCAGTGGTTGTCCAGGAGAACGTTAAGGGGAGTTTTTTTGTCACTAGTACAGCCGAGGTTCCGATTCGTTCATTCCGAACAACAAATTCGAAAAAATCGTACGTAAAGGGTGAGTTCTTGATCTACGATAGAAGGAGGATCTGAATTATTTGTGAAAGGATGAACGACTATGACAGAATTTGTATTCGAGAACGATAAGCGGGTGCAGTTCGATTTCGAAGTGGACTTCAGCAATGGAGGTGGCATTCAAGGTCAAGGTTTTCGGCTCGACATCGACGGCGACGATATATCGGAGGACGAATTGGCGAACTACATTGTGAAGGATCTCCGTTTGCTCATGGTGGAGGAGGTACGAATTCTCAATAAAAAAATCATCCATGAACGTCATAAGCGCAAATCAACGTTCATAAGTGATGAAGGAAGACGATCGTCACTTATCGATCTCAGCCATTTGATCAAGAGCGGCATGGAAACCTATCTGGGCTTTCCTAGACCTCAAGTCTCTGATTATATGACGCATGAAGAGTCAAAAGGTCGTTACGCCCCTGGTGTGACCTTTCACATCGGACGAGTCGATATGGTGGCAAATACCGGTACCGCTATTGACAGTCCTGCTCATCGGTATCCCGGCAGACCAGATATAG
>DASQMM010000517.1:0-2282 GCA_035645495.1 Brevibacillus sp.
CATGCAAGTGAAGAAGCTGCTCGGGGTTGGCGAGTCCCATTTGAATACACCGCTCACGCTCGGTATCGTTTTGCGGCTTGAGCTGGGCTTGCATGTCGCCTCCAAGACATTTAATTGCAGCTGCGCTGATGACACCCTCGGGAGCTCCACCAATCCCTAAGAAGAGATCGATTCCGGTATGAGGGAGACAGGCGGCGATCGCAGCTCCTACATCTCCGTCTCCGAACAGTTTGACGCGAGCTCCTTTGTTTCGAACTGCATCGATGATGGCCTGATGACGCTCCCGCTCCTGGATAATGACGGTTACATCCTGAATCCGTTTGTTATTGGCTTCCGCGACGATTTCGATCATGTGGTCGACAGGATCGTGAAGCTTGATCTTTCCTGCTGCACGTTTTCCTACTGCCATTTTCATCATATACATGTCGGGTGCGTGGAGCAACGTGCCGCGGTCCCCGATAGCGATGACAGACATGGCATTGTTATGCCCCTTGGCTACGATGGTCGTGCCTTCGAGCGGGTCTACCGCTACGTCCACTTCTGGACCGGTTGCATCCGCATGCCCCAGCTTTTCTCCGATATAGAGCATGGGGGCTTCATCCAGTTCTCCTTCACCGATGACAACCGTTCCCCTCATGTTGATGGTATCAAACATGGCCCGCATGGCCTCGGTCGCCGCTCCATCAGCCTCATTTTTATTCCCGCGGCCCAACCAGTGGGACGAGGCGAGTGCTGCCATTTCTGTTACACGCACGATTTCCAGTGCCAATTCGCGTTCCAAAAGTCTTCCTCCCTTGATCCCAGAAAAATACCTCCATCATTGTAACATAAAGTACAAGTGGAATCGTGACAGCGTGTACAAATTTGGTATACTGATGGTTGAAAAGAGGTGACAGCCGGTGAGCAATTCCTACCTGCAGGAAGGGGAATTGGTTCTTCTCGTCCTTGTTCTCACATTCGTAATTACCATTTTTTACGCAAAGCGAAAAGCAAAAAAGCGGAAATAGGTGAAATTTCATGTATGATGTAAATACAAAACGTATTGATCAAGTTTTTACCCATATGAATAAGATGTTACATTTGTTGGAAAAGCTGAGGGATCGCGGCAAAGAAGCGGTATTGACAGACGAGGTAGCGACTGCAGCGATGGAACGAGGTCTCCATCTGTCTATTGAAGCGGTTATCGATGTCGGCAATGCACTGATCGACGGCTTTATCATGCGCGATCCGGGAAGCTACAGCGATATTGTCGAAATTCTGCGCGATGAGCAGGTGATTAACGAGCAGCAAGCCCGAGTTCTAACCCGTGTGACGGACTTCCGCAGGCATCTGGTTAATGAATATACAACCGTCCCTGCTGGCGAGATGTTTGAGGTCGTACACGAATCGCTTTCAACCCTGCATGATTTCGAACCTGCTGTTCGTGCCTATCTGGAAAAAGAGCTTTTCTAAGCGGGTTCGCGGATTTTTTATACAAAACTCTTTCATTAGTTTACTAACGTGTCGAAATCCGCTACAATAAAGAGAAAGGGCGGTGATACGTATGACAAATGAAGGAACGTCCACTCGTGATCAGATCTTGCACATGCTCAAGGTCAGAGGGTCTCTCTCTGTCAGCGACATGGCCGTCGATCTTGGCATCACGGAGATGGCGGTGAGACGTCATCTGAATACATTAGAGCGGGATAGCTTAATCAAGTCTACCTTGGTTCGGCAAGCAATGGGACGCCCAACAAACGTTTATTCCTTGTCGCAGGAAGCAGATGAATTGTTTCCGCGCAATTATTCTCATTTGACGCTTGATTTTCTTCGGGATCTGCAAGAAATGGATGGCATGGGAAAAGTGGAAATGCTTTTCCGTCGCCGTGAGAATCGTCTGGAAGAAACCTATCGGACGCAGATTCAGGGAGACCTGGAAGAACGTGTAGCCAAGTTGGCCGAGCTCCAAAATGACAAAGGCTACATGGTGGAATGGGAAAAGGTCGAATCCGGAGACGGCTACCGCATCCAGGAATTTAACTGTCCGATTTCGCAAGTTGCCCGTGAGTACAATCAGGCATGCAGTTGCGAGCTATCGTTGTTCCGACGCGTCCTCAACGCCAATGTCGAGCAGACCTCCTGCATGGCCAAGGGCGGAGAAAAATGCGTGTTTGAGATCAAGGAAGCAAAGTAAGTGTAATGGGTAAGCCAACATCCACTTGATAGTTGAGTGGATGTTGGCTTTTTTTGTCTCGTTTGGGGAAATCTATCTGGGTACATGCAAGATAACGCAAAGAATAAGG
>DASQMM010000518.1:0-6171 GCA_035645495.1 Brevibacillus sp.
CCAAACAGCACGTTGCCCATTTGGAAGAGAAGACAGCCCTATATCAGGCCATTCTAGAGCACCGCTCTCCTGATACGACCAATCCCGCCCATTGGGACAAAATTCAGCATATGCATGCTGACGTATTTTACTCGCCCTCTGCTCGTAAGGCATGAGATATTCGTGAGCATAGACGGTTTACTTCGCTATTTTTAGGGGGACCAATGGGGACTGCACTGCATGTGCGGCGGGCCGCAGAGACCAGCATTCAGATCCAATTGGGTCCTCTCAAAGAGTTTAACGTAGCATAGGGTAAATAGCTCTTTCTGATTTCGCAGTAAGAGCGATAAGGAGAACCGTATCATAAGGAAATGATGTAATGGCAAAAAAAGTAACAGCACCCTCTCATTTGATGGGTGCTGTTTGGCTAAAAATGGACTTTAATATTCTCTTTTTATTACAAAAAACGAGCCCCGAATGGTTCCAGCCAGCTTAGACTTCTGCCTGGCAAACTTAAACTTCTCTTCTAGCTCCTTCGGTACCTCCATCCCCTCAGAAAGCTTCAAACCAACGGCCCGCTTCTTCGGGTCATCAACCGTATACATGACATTCAGCCCCAGACCATCCTCATAAAAGACGTAGGCAAATTGGATATTTTCCACTTGAAAACGAGATGTCTCCAAAGGTTTGGCCGCAAACTCAATATTGCGTTCTTCTTTCAAAATTCGGTTCACATAATCAAGAGTCTCCTGGCTTTCGCTGGCTGGGACAACCGTAAATTCATGCTTGTATTTGTTCATAAAGTAACGGGCTTCATTGGCACGTAAACCAGCAAGCGCTTCTGCTACAGGTGAAGACTCTAAACCAACCGTAGACACATTTTTAAAATCAACGATATAGGACAAGCCCATCCCTCCTAAAAGTTTTCTAGCATTACTTCTTAGAACCTACTTCGGGGAAAACTCGCATCGGAAGCATTCGCTTTCCCTCTTTATTTCCTAACAACCGGAATCCATATTTCACCGACTACCAAGCCGTCTTGCATCCCCATGTCGACCGTTGTATTTGGCCCGCCAACATAGGCAAAATCCTTGGCTTCTGGCAAAACTTGACCAAAGGCAATGCCAGTTAGCATATTGCTCAACTCATCGAACGTCTTCCCTTCCCCTTTCACAACCAGATACTCCCCCTTGGGAAATTGGATCACTCTGGTTGCTTCTGGCAGTGTGGCCTCCGTCATGACGCCAGCATAATGCATCATCTTGCTATTTACCGCTTCGTTTACGGCAAAGATATAGTCGTTTGTGGCGACGGCCTTTAACGTGTCTAGCCTTCCATCTTGCTTGATAGCCGACCAAAAGTCTGCCTTTTCCTTGGATATGCCTGCGAAGTCTCTGTAGTCGCTCATAAGCTCAATTCCAATCCCTAAAACGGTAAAGCCATCTTTTTCTTCCAGAGTAAAATCTGCCATAATCCAAAACCCTCCTCGTTTTTAAATGGATGAAATGATATGTCTTTTCCCTTGATGAGTTTATAATAGACTTAAATCATGTCAAAAAATGATACTGTTTAGGAGGTCCCGATGAAAAAAGTGGAACGGATTAATATTATCATGCGGTATATCAACAATCGGGCCCACTTTACCATTTCTGAAATCATGCGAGAATTCAACATCTCTCGTTCGACAGCGATTCGAGATATCAGGGAAATTGAAGCCATGGGGATGCCGCTTGTCGCCGAAGTCGGGAGGGTTGGGGGTTATTTTGTCATGAACAACTCTGTCCTGCCCGCTGTTCGCTTTACTGATAATGAGATTAAAGCCCTTTTTATCGCCTTTATGGCTACAAGAAATAAACAGCTCCCTTATCTGAAAAGCCGTCAGTCTCTAGCTGAAAAATTACTCGGCCTCATCTCACAAAACCAGCAGGATGACCTTGTTCTGTTAAATCAAATCTTGCTTTTTGAAGGCACCAACCCCCATAATCCCGACCTCCTTGATCTATCGGATCTACCCCATCCCATGCTGGAAAAACTCATCCAAATCCTTCTTTCGGATCGCTATTTATTCATTTCCGTCAAAGAAGAGAAGGAAATCAAGTCTTATCCCATTTATCTCTTGCACCTCTATCATGAAAAAGGAGTTTGGCTGATAGAAGGCTTTGTCTTACAGGATGAGAAAAGGCGGATTTTCCCTGTCGACAATCTCACCGATGTCAAACCATACCCTACGAAAAAAAGAGTAAGCAGAAAAAAGATAGTCGAAAAGCTAAGCAAGCAGGAAGAAGAAATGAACTTTGTCCTGGAGCTGGGTCCACAGGCGATTGCACAGTTCAAAAAATACCATCCTTTAAAAGCTACCCTTTCCTATACAAATCCTTACCAAACCACAGCCATTCTAAAGACTTTTATCAATGTTGCGAATTCCGAAGAAGTGACCGAAATTACAAATTGGCTCCTATTCCTAGGTGAAGATATCAAGATCAGAGAAATGCCAGAAGAAGTCTTGGAGGGTCTGCAAGAGAGATTACGATTATTCTGCCCATAAGCCGTACAGGTTAGAACTTTCCGGTAGACAAAAATGGGGACGCGAATCGTCGCATCCCCATTGCAGCCAAGCCTCGATCTATTTACTCCGTGATCTCCACATCAGATCCCACTGCATCCTTCACCCTCGATTTTGTACGTTTCATCATCACGATAGATACGATAAACAGAACGAAGGCTAACACGAAGATGGTCAGCGAAATAGGTCTTGTGAAGAAAATCGCAAAGCTTCCTTTCGACATGGCCATAGACTGGATAAACGATTTTTCAAACATCGGTCCCAGAACAAAGGCCAAAAGCAACGGAACAACCGGCCAACGATACTTATGCAAAAAGTACCCAATAACACCAAAGATGATGGCGACAAATACATCGAACAAGCTGTTATTGATCGAATACGCCCCGACAAAGCTGAGGATCAAAATCACAGGTCCCATGATGCCATACGGGATTTTGGTCAATTTGGCCCACAGCCCGATCAGCGGCAGGTTTAAGACCAGCAGCATGACATTGCCGACGAACATGCTGGCAATAACGGCCCATACAAATTCTCTATGCTCTTCAAACAAAGTAGGTCCCGGGGTCAGCCCGTTTAACATGAAGCCAGCCAACAAAACAGCCAGGGTGGTTGAGCTGGGAATCCCCAATGCTAACAGGGGAATGAATCCCGAAGAGCTGGTTGCATTATTGGCCGCTTCAGGTGCCGCGACCCCTTTCATTTCGCCCTGTCCGAATCTTTCCGGGTTTTTTGACACTTTTTTCTCCAGGTCATAGGCCAAAAAAGTGGTAACGGCGGCAGAGCATCCCGGCAAAAGCCCCAGGAAAAAACCGACTAATCCTCCACGGAACATCGCCCCGGAATTTTCGCGTATTTCCTTGAACTTCGGGTAGATATTGGTGATTTTTCCCACAGCAATCGATTTCGTGTTCTCTTCCATTCCTTTGATGACTTCCGAGATGGCGAAGAGACCGATCACGACACTAATGATATCAATGCCTGCCTCTAACGGCTCGATCCCGAAGCTGAAGCGCACCTGGCCACCGGTAAGTCCGATCCCTGTCATGGACAGCCAGTAGCCAAAGAGCCCCATGATCAAGCCTTTGATCAAAGACGCGCCGGCCAGATTGACGATAACCGTTAACGCCAGGAACATCAGGGCAAAATACTCGGGCGAGCCGAATTTCAACGCTTGATCGGCAAGCAGAGGAGCGAAAAAAACAAGTCCAATGACGCCCATCGTTCCGGCAACAAAGGAACCGATAGCAGCAATGCCAAGCGCCGGTCCCCCCCTGCCTTGTTTGGCTAAGGGATACCCATCCAGGGATGTAGGAACAGCAGACACCTCACCTGGGATGTTGAGCAATATGGCAGTGGTCGACCCCCCGTACATGGAGCCGTAATAGATCCCGGCCAGCATGATGATTCCCTCTGTTGGCCCCAGTACCGTCGTGACCGGCAAGAGGATCGCGATGGTGGAAGTCGGTCCAAGGCCCGGCAGCATGCCGACCAATGTGCCAATCAATGCTCCCCACAGCGCCATCATGATATTCGTGGGTGATAGGGCAACCGAAAATCCGTCTAGAAGTAATTGTAACGTTTCCACTTACGAGTCACCCCCTGAATTACAAGTTGAATATCCCAGCAGGGAATGGCATATTCAGCCAGTAAACAAATATAGCGTATACACAAACCGTCTGAATGGCGGAGAAGAGCACCGATTTACGATAATTGTAGGAACCGATAATCCGAAATAATGCGATGGAAATGAGAAAAGTGGCGATGGCAAAGCCTAAAAAATAGAGCAGCACACAATAACCCAATAAAACGCCAAAGATGCCCGCTATCTTCAGCATCATTTGACGGTCAGGATATTCTACCTTGAAACTTTGCCCTTTTACAAAGACCGCGAGTAGTCCAAGAACGATCAAGCCTATGCCAATCACGCCAGGCATGATATGATCCCCGACATAAAAACTCAAGCTGGTCGGATACAATCGTATAGCTTCGTAAAGGGAAAGCCCACCAAAGATGGTGCTTATCAATCCTCCGACACGATCGGCCAACATAAGCGTGCTCCTTTCCAATCGTCCTGCTGCCAGCCTGATTCCCGATCACCACCACATATGCAAAGAGGGATAGCGTGTACCCCTCTTTGCAAAATGGCTTGGGAACCAGAGGCTTCTGGACAACTATTGTTTTCTTGGGATATTCAAGGTTTCAGGGCTTACTTTCGCTGCGCCTGTATCTTGCAGCAGCCAAGCTGAGATCGATTGCTGGTCGCGCCAGAACTTCTCTGCTTCCGCACCGCTGATGCCCATCGGAATGATCGCCAAGTTTTTCAACAATGCTTGGTAATCTGCATCCTTGGACGCTTCTGCAAATGCTTTTTCCAACGATTGCTTGACGTGATCAGGCGCTTCTTTTTTCACCCACACGCCGTAGAACGGTCCCCACGGCAGGAATTTCGCCATATCCGGCAATTCCTCGGTAATAGCCGGTACATCTGGAAGCTCCTCTGCCTTCTCATTGTTGACGACAGCCAGGACGCGAACTTTTCCGCCTTTTGCATTTTCAATCGCTTTTGACAGGCTGACGATCGATACGTCGATATGGTTGCCGAGCAGCGCTGTCACGATCGGGCCTTCACCATCATAAGGAACCATGTTAAATTCAGCGTTCTCACTCTGACTGATCATCGCTGTTACCATATAGGAAAGTCCACCCGGACCAGTCGTTCCCATTTTGATGTCGCCAGGATTTGCCTTTACATCATTCATCAGGTCTGTCATCGTCTTGTACTTGGAATTTTCGTGTACGGTGATGGCTGCCAAACCGCGGCCCATGATATGCACCGGATAGAATTCCTCAAAGCTGCGTTCCGAAAGCTTCAGAACACCATAGACAGTCGGGTTTTCTGCAGAGAACAGCAAAGTATGGCCATCTGCATCTTTGTCATAGACGTACTTGGTTCCAACTGTACCTGTAGCTCCCGGTTTGTTCGTGATGTTAACCGGTTGACCCAGCTGTTTTTCGGCGACAGTGGCAATCGCACGCGCCACGAGATCGGTCCCGCCACCTGCACCGAATGGTACGATACCCTCGATTTGTCTCGTCGGATATTTTGGCTGGTCGCTTTGCCCCTGGCTGCTCTGCCCCTGACCGCTGCTGCATGCGGACACGAGAAGCATACTCGCTACCAGACAAAAGGCTGCTCCCTTTTTCCAGAAAGAATTCTTCTTTTGCTTGAACATGAAATACTCCCCCTCAAGATTATCTAAATGATTGCACCCTGCTCGCGTAATTGTGTCTGTAATTTGTTTGTATCGATATCTTTTAGTAGCACCTGATCCTGCATGCTTATCACACACGCCACGCCCGCCGCTTGTCCGATTGCCATGCAGATGGACATCACTCTGGTAGAGGCATTGGCAAAATGCGTAGTCGAAATCGATCTCCCTGCCACAAGCAGGTTATCGACGTTTCCGGGAATCATCGTCCGATAGGGAATCTGGTAGTTTTGCTTCAAGTAGGTTTTGATTGTTTTGTTCTCGACAGCATCGTGATATTCGACTGGCCAAGCCCCCCAGCATATTCCGTCCTCGAACGTTGCTCCCTGCATCACATGCTCCTCTGTCAGGACAAATTCG
>DASQMM010000519.1:0-2134 GCA_035645495.1 Brevibacillus sp.
AACCCGGACATGCTGTACAAGCGGGCAGACCAAGCGTTGTACGATTCCAAGAAAAAAGGGAAAAACCAATTCAAATTCTACAGTTGAATACAGCCTGTGACGACGAAGAACGGTTGTCCAGGCTGTCGTTGCTTAGGTTGCATTTACCATCGAAGGCCCTGTAAAATGCTGAGTGGGAGTGAATGTTTTACAAGTCCTGAGAAAGCCTGATCATGTCTATCACCTGAATACCGTTCTCGAAGATGGCCTCATCGTAGTGCCGCAGGAAGAAGTCTCGGTCGACCCCCGTAATGCGAAATCCGCATTTTTGGTACAATGCAAGCTGACCCACACTGGAGTTGCCAGTGCCGATTTCCATCGTTTGATAGCCGGCCCCTCTCCCCTGCTGGATCGCATGCGCCACCAGTTTCTTGCCAATCCCGCTCCCTTGATGCTGTTCTGCCACGGCGATATTGACGAGTTCCACCGTCGCCGGACGAGTCGGCAGCAGCACATAGGTGCCCACGATGTTCTCTTCTAACTCCGCCACATAGCACTCTCCCCTTTTCAGATATTCTTCCACCAGCTTACGGGATGGGTCTGCCAATAACAGCAGTTCCATCGGCGGACGTTCTGTTGCCTGTAGTCTTCGAATATTCATCGTTTCTCTCTCCTTATCTAAAACATTATCAACAATAATTAAATCTTCACGACAATTATTTTCACTACATATTTACATGGGTATAGTAAGAGTAGCTACGAAAGGGGGGAACCCCATCGTGAGAAAAGTGATTTTCATAGCGATGTGTATAGTGCTCTGCATGAGTGCAGCGATTACGGGCTGTGAGAAAAACGCCTCCAGCCAATCTAAACAGGGAAGGATGCCCGAACCGACACCAGAACAACCACCCGCACAAAAAGTGCTGCGAATGAACCTGTCGATCGAACCGCCTACGGCAGATCCTGCTTTCGCGGAGGATTCTACATCGGCCGCTGTCATTCGTGCCACCTTCGATGGTTTGACACGCATCGGAACTGATGGGAAGCCTCAGTTGGCTGTTGCGAACAAAATGGAAGTCTCTGCGGACAGGCTCACGTATACCTTCCACCTGCGCGATAGCAAATGGAGCAATGGCGAGCCTGTGACTGCCCATGATTTTGAGTACGCCTGGAAACGCGTCCTCGATCCCAGGACCGCATCCATCTACGCCTATCAGATGTACTATCTCAAGAACGGTGAAAAATTCAACAATGGCCTTGCCTCAGCAGACGAGGTCGGAGTCAAGGCACTCGATGACAATACACTTGTCGTGCAGCTAGAGCATCCGACTTCCTATTTCCCGGAGTTGACTGCCTTCGCTACCTATTATCCCGTCTATCGACCACAGATCGAGGCCAATTCCCGCTGGGCCGCAAACGCGGATACCCATGTGGGCAACGGTCCGTTCAAAATCGAGCAATGGGACCATTATACAAAGCTGATTCTGGCAAAAAACAACCAGTATTGGGACAAGGATGCCGTAAAACTTGATCGCGTGGAGTTTTCCATGATTTCGGACGAAGATACCGAGTTGTTTCTCTATGAAAAAGATGAACTGGACTGGGCAGGCGCCCCGCTCAGCACGTTGCCTGCTCAAGCGATTCCCAGCTTGACCGATGCGGGGAAGATCAAAACCCGGACGATTGCGGCAGTCTATATGTACAAATTCAATACACAACAGGTTCCTTTTAACAATGTCAAGATCCGCAAGGCGTTCTCTTACGCCATCAATCGGCAGCTTATTATCGATCAGGTCAGGCAAGGCCATCAGGAGCCGGCGCTGGGCTTCGTTCCTCCTTCGATGGCCGTTCAAACCGAACCTTATTTTTTGGACAACGATACCGAGACGGCCAAAAAACTGCTGCAGGAAGGCTTGAACGAGCTGGGGCTTGCTTCCCTGCCTCCTATCACACTCACGTACAATACCTCTGAGTCACACAAGCAATTGGCAGAGGCCGTCGCGAAACAATGGCGACAAGCGTTTCATATCGATGTGAAGGTAGAAGACAAAGAGTGGACCCAATTTTTGAAAGACCAACACAAGGGAGACTATCAAATCTCCAGGTCTGGATGGCTCGGGGATTTTAACGATCCGATCAGCTTCTTGGGCATCTT
>DASQMM010000520.1:0-2461 GCA_035645495.1 Brevibacillus sp.
ATCGACCGTCGCCATGTCACCAGTCCGGTACCACCCGTCCACGATCGCCGCCGCTGTGGCTTCCGGCTGCTTCCAGTACCCAACCATCACCATGTTTCCTCGCGCGATAACCTCCCCGATGCTTTGGCCATCTTGCGGCACATCGCGGTCCTCGTCATCTACGACGCGAATCTCGACGTTGAGCATCGGGATGCCTGCCTTCGCCTTCCTGCGAAAACGGGTCGCCTCCTCTTCGTCCCGCAGATGATGCTTGATCGGGGAAACGGTAATCAGCGGCGCACATTCCGTCATGCCGTATACCTGGATAAACTCCCAGCCAAGTTGTTGCTCCACCGTGCGCACGAAAGCGGTCGGAGGCGCAGAGCCAGCGATGACCACACGCATCGGTCCCTCCAGTTTTTCGCTTTGAAACCGCGGTTCATTGATCAGCATGTTCAATACAGTCGGGGCCATGCACGCGACGGTGATGCCCTCCTTTTGGATCAGGGCGTGAATCAGCGGCGGATCGATCTTGCGCAGCATCACGTGTTTGGCTCCGACGGCCGTAAAGGAAAAAGGAGTACCCCAGCCATTGACATGAAACATAGGCAGGGTATGTAAAAGGACATCCTGGTCGGAGGCATGCAGGTGGAACATGGTGTTTTGCATATTGAAGTACAAGGTGCGATGGGAGTGCATGACTCCTTTTGGCTTGCCCGTCGTACCGCTTGTGTAAAGAATCGTCGCCAGGTCCGTCTCCTCGATGTCTACCACGCAAGGCTCGCTGCTTTCTTGTGCCAGCAAAGCTGTATAGCACTCCCAGCCCTCCTGTCCCGCAGCCTGTCCGCCAATCCCCATACAAACCCGGTGAGTCACACTCCGCAGAGCATTTACGATTGGCTCCACAAGCGGGATCAGCTCCTCGTCCACGAAAACCAGCTTCGCCTCCGCATGATCGACGATGTACTGGTAATCATGCGGCAAAAGGCGCGTATTCAGTGGAACGACGACCGCCCCTATCTGAAAGCAGGCGTAGAAAAGCTGCAGCATCGCGGCCGTATTGGGTGAGAGGACAGCCACCCGATCTCCCTTTTCCACACCCATTCGCTGGATCGCGCGGGCCAGTTGATGCACTTCCTGCTGAAATTCCCGGTACGTCCAGCGGCGATCTCCCTCGACCACGGCTTCCACATCTGGATACAGCAATACAGCACGGCGCAGCGTGTCGTCGATTCGCAAAGCAACATGCATAGGGTTCCTCTCCTTTTATATGGTTTATTATCCATAGACTAGCAATTCCAATGATCCTCGTCAATTTACTTTTCTGAAAATTCCATCCCTTTGAAGCAATGCGATGAATGGAAAATGATTCCGTCCGTCAAACGCCTATCGTACACTCCTCCGCAAATGACTTTTATCAATGGCGCATTTGCAGAGGTAGAAGTAAGGGGTGGCAAAGGGACAGTAAAGCAATCTTTTCGCCCCTAATCAAAAAAAGAAAACCCGCCACATAGATGCTGGCGGGTTAACGTCGTTTGGTGATTCTTCCTGATCCTCCGACCTTGGTTTTCGGCGGGGATTTTTGTGATGGTGAAAAAATCGATCCTTTGTTCGACGAGGAGCTTCCCGAGGACGAATTGCGAATAATTTTTCCCGAGCTTTGACCAGATGAGCTCGCAGGCTTCTCGAACAAGCTGCCGCCTGAGCCTACGGTTCCGGTCTCCGCTGATTTTTGTCCCCGTTTGATAATGCTGCCTGTGCCTTCTTTGGTGACAGGCGGCGGAGCTTTATCTGGCGTGCTGTACTTCCCGCCCGGTTTGTTTACATCTTTGCTGGAATAACCGCGATAGCTGCCGCCATGGTCGCTCATGCCATCCAGAATATCGCTCAGCACGGAAGCGACGAAATAGGCTTTCAGGAACGAAGACTCGTAGTTCTCTTTGACGAATTCCTTCGTGTCGACCTGAATCAAGGTATCTGTCGGTTTTTCCGTATCCTGCTGCAGATGATACCAGGCATCCGAGTAGACCAGGAACATATGCTGTGTATCTTCTGCGGACATCTCTTCCGGCTTTTCCTGCTCGACCAGCTCCTGCGCGACTTCCGGCACGGTTTTGTTCTCGACACGGTAGACGCGGGAGGATTGACCGCCATCGGCTGCACTGACGGATTCCAGCGCATAGACCTCGCTTACATCCGGCGCGATTTTGTCATTTCCACCGGCCATCGCCATCAAAAAAATGGCGGGAATCAAAAAGAGCTTTATCAGTTTGACCCACTCACGGGGCATATGCCTCACCTCCTAGCTCCCGCGTAAAACCTGCACATCAGCAGGAAGAACAGTCTCTCCTTCATACAACATAAAACGGCCATCCTGCCATTCGATCCGCAGCAATTGCCGCTGGTCGGATTGAAATTGCCAGATATACTGTTCGCCCGATGCGGAAAAAGGAGCTTTTCCTACTACCAGGATTCGTCCGTG
>DASQMM010000521.1:0-2393 GCA_035645495.1 Brevibacillus sp.
CCTGCATGCTTTTCCTTTGGAGAAGGCATTTGGAGAAGCAGGCAATATCTCGCAAGTAAAAGACTACTATAAAGAATTGTTGACCCTCATTAAAAACAAAGCATTTTCCTATATGCCCCCTGAACTGATTGAGTGGACGAAACAAATCTTTCATGATTATTTAAAGGACAAAGATTCATTCCGATTTATTCCCTGTCTTCTCCACAATGATATAAAGCCAGAGCATCTACTCTATGATTTTGAAAACAGAAGATTGGCCGGTGTGATCGATTTTGGAGCGATGGGGGTTGGAGATCCCGCGTATGATTTTGTCGGGATGTACCGTGCTTACGGGAGATCCTTTGTGGAAAAAGTGATCAACGCCTACAAAGGACCACTTGATCCGGTTTTTTTCAAGCGAATCGACCACTTCTACACAAAAATTGTGAGCTTCTGGACGCTATTCCACGGGATTGATACGCAGGATCAGCAATTGATCCGGTATGCTCTGGATCGATTGCAAGCTCAAACACAAAAACGATAAGGAAGGATGTTTGCCGTTACGCGCGTGACTGACCACAGCATATGGTATCGAATGATATGGAGAATGTTGAGGTGAGGAAATGCGCGTCCTGTTTTTGGAGAGCCATCCCCTGTGGATATTTGGGTTGCCGAACGGATTTTGTGATTCAGGCCATCAAGTCATGATTTCAGGACCTCTGACGTACCAGAACATACCCGAGGTGATCACAGCATTTCAGCCCGATCTCATTGTCATGCTGGGGTGGGGACCTGAACATACGCCTGAGAAGCAGGAATGGATCTGTCAGCATGTACACGAAGCAAAAGTACCACTAGTTTACTGGGCGACAGAGGACCCAACCTTTACGAATGAATTCACCCTGCCATTGATTAAGCGAGTAAAGCCCGACTTCGTATTTACCATCTGTCCGGCACGAGTAGGGTATTATCGCCGTATCGGAATAAAAGCAGCACATCTGGATTTTGGTTATCATCCAAGTATTCACTGCACGGTACCGAGTGAGGACAAATATCGCACTAGTATTGCAGTCGTTGCCAATGCTTACCCAGAGGTGTTTGAGAAGTATCCCAATCATTTTCGCCTCTTTTCTTTGTCTACCTTGATTCGTCCGCTCATGGATGAAAACATGCGTATCGATTTTTATGGCCGGGGTTGGGAAAAAATGGAATTATACTTAGGAAAAGAGATTCCAGCGGAGTGGATCCATGGATATCTGTCCTATACCGAAGCAAACAAGGTGTACAGTTCTGCAGATATCGTGATCGGTTTGCAGAATTACGACAACCAGCTTACACAGCGAACCTATGAGATTCTTGGGTCAGGGGGCTTTTTGCTTACACAGAGCACAAGGGAAGTAAGGCGTTGTTTTGACTCTCATCACGATCTGGTGGCATCTTCGACTGCAAAGGAAACTGTGCTGCTTGCCCGTTACTATCTGCATCATGCTGAAAAACGCGCACAGATCAGGAAGCAGGGAATGCTGGCGGTACGAGAAGACACGTACCAGCACCGTGCGGATTACATGCTGGATGTGCTTCAGGAAGAAGGCATCCTGAAAAAGGAGAGCGGCGAAAACAAAAAGCGTGGAGAAATTGCCTATTTTCAGGATAGAATCCGGGAGAAGTATGTGGTGCATGACGTACAAGCAGGGGATACCTTGTGGAAAATTGCAAAGCAGTACGGTGTGACCGTCGAACACATCATGAAGGAAAACGGCCTTACCTCTGATCGGATCTACGTAGACCAGTACTTAAAGATAAAAGAAATCTAAGGTTTCACAGATTGGAGGTGAAATTGCGCTCATGCGCGTCTTGTTTTTTGAAAATAGTCATTCCTTTGTTCATGGATTAGCCTATGCATTCCGTGATGCGGGACATCAAGTGATGATATCAGGACCGTTGAGCGAGACGAATATCCCGGAAATGATCATAACTTTTCGTCCTGAACTGATGATTGTGCTTGGATGGGGACCAGAATTGTCACTGACGCTGCAAGATGTGATTCGTAGAAGCTCCCAGGAATCCGGGATTCCGTTGGTCTATTGGGCTGTAGGAGACCCGACTTTCCGGGAGATCTGGTCCTTTCCCCTGATTTCGCACCTGGGCGTCGACTTTGTATTTTCCGTTTCCCCCGAAAGTGTATCTGTATACAGACACGCAGGCTTCCAAGCCGCACATCTGGATTTCGGATACGAGCACACGTTTTTTTTCCCCGAATCAGCCACACCTCAATCCAGCCATTCGATTGCACTGGTAGGGCATGCATATCCCCACATGTACAAACATCACACGGATCAGGGGTATCTGAGTGCGCTCCATACCTTGATTCGCTCTCTTTTGTACGAAAACATACGAATTGATTTTTACGGCAG
>DASQMM010000522.1:0-5570 GCA_035645495.1 Brevibacillus sp.
GTTTTGTCGAAGAAGAGGAAAAGGCCAAGCTGCAAGCTACAGGCCAAAAAGCGTAACATACAACAAAAAGCTGGTTCCATCTCGGAATCAGCTTTTTTTCGTCGTTAATCTGACAGGCACCGTACTTGCCTTGATCAAGGAGAACAGTCCGTTTATCGTAAGCAGAATGACCGCAAGCATCGTCAGTTCTTTCAGATCAGGTGCAAACAGTGAAAAGGTGTGCCAGCTTGTTTTCGTCGTGTAGAGCAACCCCGGGATCAACAGCCCTGCCAGCAGGAAAAACAAGCATCCGGTCATGCCCCAGGTCCACTTCCCGCACTTCGTCATCTGCCCGCGCCACAGTGCCGCGATAATCCACGAGGTGTACCCCATCAAGACCAGAATCACCCCGATTGCCAGCCAGCGTTCCCAGATAACGGGAAAGGAGATGGGTTTTGTCTCACCCGTGAGCAAAAGATCCTCCAAGCCTCTCACAACGATGGATAAGCGGTCCTCTTCCAATCGGTTGTTTTGATTGGTCAACATGACGATTCCCCATCCGGATGCAGGAAGAAGCACAATTTCCGCGCGAAAATCAGGCGTCGAACCTGCGTGCCAGACCCGCACTTCTCCTGTATTTGTTTGCGTGATTCGCCACCCAAGCGCATAGGAGCTTCCTGGACGCACCTGGATCTCAGGCTGCATCATTTCCTTTGTCCGTTGAGCGGATACGACCGTTCCTGGTTGTTGCAGCGCGATCAAAAACCTCGCCATGTCTGACGAACTGGCAGCAAGATAACCATAGGGCGCACCGCCATTGTCATACGGATTGTCGCTTGGAATCGAGAGGCCGAGCCAGGAACGATAACCTGGTTGCCATCCCAGCGCGTCTGCTTTTTGAACCGTGGCTGCCGTATGCTCCATCCCTAACGGGGTAAAAATATGAGATTCCATATAGTCCGCATAGGTCATGCCGCTTACTTCCTCGATCACAGCACCGAGCAAGGCATAATTGGCATTGCTGTAAATATGTTTCGCACCAGGAAAAGCCTCGCTCTGTTCACCTGCAAGCTCTTTTGCGTTTCGCTGGATCGCCAATTGATCACTGGCGCCACGATCCGCAATGTTCATACCAGCCTGATTGCCAAGCCCGCTCGTCTGTGACAATAACTGGCGTATCGTGATCCGTGATGCTGCTTCCGTATCCTCTAATGTAAACCAGGGCAAGTACTTCTGCACAGGTGCGTCCGCCTGTAGAACGCCCTCGTCAATCAAGCGCATGATCCCGTAAGCGGTCACTGACTTGCTTATAGACCCGATCAAAAACGGAGTCTCTTCCGTGACGGTTTCCTTCCCCCCGCCCGTTACTCCCCATGAGCGTGTATAGACCTGTTTCCCTTTGTAGACCAAAGCAACAGAGCCTCCGGGTGCACCCAGTTCGGAGATTGCTTCGTCCAGGTAACGATCTACGGATTGCAGACGCTCTTTTGTCAAGGAAGGTCCTATTTGTTTTTCGAGAGCAAATGCCTTAGAAGGCAGGCAAGGGATGAGTAAGACGAACATAATGACCATAATCAGAAACTTTCGCATGATAACCTCCCCATCACTACTCTACCAGAATCGACCATCCGGATAACCCGGCAGGAGATGGATCGAGAACCCGTCTCGAGTCGGAGTTTTCCTCCTCCCAATCGGGTATCCCCTTCCCTTTCCCATGAGATCAGGTAAGATAGAAAGAAGTCCAAATTGAATGAAAAAGGTGATCGATGATGTTTATGCATGAATCATCCATTATGACCTTGCAAAAAGCGATGGAGGAGGGAAAAACAACCTCAAGGGAGTTGACGCTTTCATTTTTGAAAAGAATTGCGGCGTACGACAAGCAAGGGGTATCCATCAACGCGATCAGTGAAGTCAATCCGGATGCGTTACATATTGCTGAAGCAATGGACCGGGAGCGTGAGGTGTCTGGAAGCCGCGGCCCCCTGCATGGGATTCCGATCCTGATCAAGGATAATATCGCGACAGCAGACAGCATGCACACCACGGCAGGTTCCCTGGCACTGGCAGATTCCTATGCCTCTGCTGATGCTTTCCTCGTCTCTCGTCTCCGAGCCGCATGTGCTGTCTTGCTTGGCAAGACCAACTTAACGGAATGGGCCAATTTTATCTCGGACCACATGCCCAACGGATACAGCTCAAGAGGCGGACAGGTGCGCAATCCCTACGGCCCTGATGTGTTTGACGTCGGCGGCTCCAGTGCCGGATCGGGAGCAGCGATCGCTGCTGGTTTTGCTGTGGCTGCTGTCGGGACAGAAACCTCCGGCTCCATCCTCTACCCTTCCGCCTGCAATTCCCTGGTTGGGATCAAGCCCACTGTAGGTCTGATCAGCCGCTCTGGCATCATCCCCATCGCGACAAGTCAGGATACAGCAGGTCCGATGGCCCGCACGGTAGAAGATGCTGCAATCCTGCTTTCCGCCATGGTCGGATATGATGAACGTGACCCCGCGACTGGCAGAAGTATTGGCCTCGCTCCTTATGACTACCAGATCTGTCTCGACAAGAACAGCTTGCAGGGGGCTCGTGTAGGAATCGTCCGCTCTGGTTATCTGGCCACATTCAGTCGGGAAGAGCAGGCCTTGTATGACGAGGCGATCGCTGTTCTGCATAAGGCTGGTGCGACGGTGATCGATTCCGTCACGATTCGCACAGAGGAAGCCAACTGGCAGAATGCCGTTCTGATCCACGAGTTCAAATCAGGCATCAACGCCTATCTGAAAACACTTCCAGCTGACTTCCCCCTTCGCACGTTGAAGGATCTCATTGCCTGGAACCAAAAGCATGAAGCGGAGGCTTTGCGTTATGGGCAGGCGCTGTTCGAAAAGGCAGAGCAGACGAGCGGCTCATTAGCGGATGCGGCTTATATCGAAGCTCGCCTCTACGATTTGGAGATGTCGCAAACCCGCGGCATCGATGCTGCCATGAAGGAACACCAGCTAGACTGTTTGGTCTTTCCCATGAGTGAAGGGGACAGCATCGCGGCTCGTGCCGGCTATCCATCCGTCTCTGTTCCTGCTGGCTATACAACGGCAGGAAAGCCCTTCGGCATCATGTTCACAGGAATGGCGTTCCAGGAACCAGCCCTGATCCGCCTGGCTTACGCTTATGAACAAAGAAGCCTGAAACGAATGGCACCTCCTTTGCTGGCTGAGCAACATTCGGAGCGTTGAAAACAGCAAAAAGCAGTGCATGCTCACTTTCAAGAGCGGATGCACTGCTTTTTTTCTTTCCTACAACGTCTTTTCGTTCTCAGCCTTGCCTAGACGCTCCTGGAACACAGCCCCTAGTTGTCCAATATCCACTTCCCACTTTTCGTCCTTGTAGTAGACGGTTGCTTTGGACTCCCCTTTGGTTCCCACGATGCGAATGCTTGCCGTCTTCACTTCATAACTGCCGTCCGGCTGGAAGGTAATATCCGCATCCTTCAATTCGGCATCCAGGATCGGAGTGATCGTCTTTTCGACCACTTCCTGCGTAGCCTGTGCGGCTGTCCGCCCCATCTGGATCACTTCTTCGGGAGTAAATTGGAAAAACAAGACCAAGACAACCCCGATCAGAGCAACGATGGAAAGAATCCGAATCAAGCCCTTCACCAACCACTGTACGGCCACGATGACGACGATGATGCACAGCGCGATCGGCCAGTAATCTTTGACAAATTGAAGCAATTGCTCCACTGTTCACCACTCCTTTGTACTATTCTCGCCAAAAAATGGTAAGAACATATTCTTTCAGCCTGAAATCCGAAGTGGTCTCATGCTTTCCTAGGGGTTGACAGGATTTGGTCAAACCCAACCCTATTGATCGTACAAAAAAAAACGCCGCACTTCAAGGCGGCGCAAAACATGAAGCAAGATTAATTTCCTTGAGCCACTTTTGTATGGACCCGGACTTCATGACCCAATGTATTCGCGAGAAACACCGCATACTCCAACGGTCTGCGAATCGCCTTTTGGTACTGCTGACGAAGGCCCATCTCCCGAAATATTTCACGCGCTGGCTTGGGATTTACTTCGATTAGCCAGGCACGCCCATCCACATCAATGCCAATATCGAGACCGAACTCTACCATTCTGCCGAAATGGTTTTCCAGCGTTTGGACGGTTTGAAAAGCGAGCTTTTCACAATCCGCCACGATCTGTTTCGTCTGTCCCTCCCCAAAACGGGGACGCAGCAGCTGCTCGGCTGGCACTGCCTTTCCTCCCCCATGAAGGTTGGAGGTAGCGCTTTTTTCCTGACCGATGCGAATGCCGTGACCAGTGATGTTCCATTCGCCAGTACCGTCCTTCTGGATCAGCAGTCGCATGTCGACCGCTCTTTTGGGGACCAGATCGAGACGCAGGCCTTGCTGGACGATGTATTTTTGGCCTTTGGTCCAGCGATCAACCCATCGTTGTACGGACGACACTCGGGATAGCACCGTAGATACTTTTGCCCGATGCTGGTCGCGGCCCAGCAAGCGGTACCCCCCCGCTGCCCGTTCGATGCGAAGAATATTGCGCCCGCCCGTTCCGTTAAGCGGTTTTACGTACAGGAGCGGATGTCTCTCAAGCATTTGCGCCAGCTTTCCTCGATTGTAGAGCCAGGTCTCTGGCAGCCATTGATGCATGCGGGGATCTTTGTACAACACTTCATGAACGCGCCATTTGTTGGCTAAACGATTATTGACGTATAGAAATGTGCTCGTGCGACGAAAAGAAACATAATCCTTGAATGCTTGCGTCGGTGTGTAACGATAGCGGTCAAAGACTGCATCCGGCCGGCCAAAGATTTGGCCTTGCCATTTGCCCTGTTCATTTAAAATATAGCCCCTTACCCGCTTTCCGGAAGCCAATACATCTTTGGGCGAAAACAGAAAGACATGGCAGCCCAGTTCCCGGCCTGCCCGAAGCAATTTGCGAAAATAGACGGGTTCTGCGAATCTTTTCCCCTCCCGCCAGGTGAGAACGCCGATTGTGGGTCGCTTCATCCGACCACCCTCCCTCGTGACCTTCCTGGCAGCAGTTTATTCACCCAAAACTAGATTGGCACTTCCCGCAGCTTATTTTGCAAAGCTTGCAAATCCGTTGGCAGCGGTGCTTCCACGGTGACGAGCTTCCCGCCAAAAGGATGCGGGAATTGCAGACGTGCAGCATGCAGCGCTTGCCGTGAAATAAGCATCTTCTTTCCGCCGTATAGGGCGTCTCCCAGCAACGGATGACCGATGTGACTGAGATGAACACGAATCTGATGGGTTCGTCCTGTCTCCAGGGAGCATTCGATTAGTGTGACGCCATCATAGCGTTTGCGTACCTGAAAATGGGTGATTGCCGTGTCTCCAGCGGGCGTTACCCTTCTGCGCGTAGGGTGATTGCGGTCTCGTCCTATCGGCTCGTCGATCGTTCCTCGGGCTGTTATCATGCTCCCCTGGACAAAAGCCAAATACGTCCGCTTAATCTGTCTCTCACGCAGCAATTCATCCAGCAAGGCAGCTGCCCACGCATGTTTGGCGTAGAGGACAACGCCAGACGTATCCTGATCGAGCCGGT
>DASQMM010000523.1:0-2441 GCA_035645495.1 Brevibacillus sp.
GAAAAGAAGCATAGACCGGGATGGCAGGATGAATGCGCCCCCCCCATAGGTCACACACAGACAGCCCCGAAGCCTTCGCTACGATCTCCGTCAAAGCCATGCCTACTCCCGCAGCCGACCGCTGATGCCATTTTTTTAACACGGCAGTAATCGACAGCCTGTCCGTCGCCTGCTTTCCGATCAGATAAGGAATGATTCGCTCGCGAAAGCCCAAGTCCAAGGTAGGCAGCCAATCCAAGATCTCTCCCCAGCCATCCACACCGGAAGTTGTGAGTATACGGATCAAGTACGTCGTGCGGTAGCGTTTGTATCCATTGGCATCCCCGTAGGCTTTCGGCAAACGATACAGCAGGGGGTACGTTTCAACGCGCTCGATCTGCATAATCCGGCGTTACCCTCCCTCTACAGCAAATCATCGCGGCCTTCTCGCTCCGCACGCTCTGCTTCATAGTCATCGTAAGACAGGAAGTTTCCCTTGCCTTCTCCTTTTCGCATGTACTCTTCATACGTGCCGCTGCGCATAAACTGAACACTGTCCGGCCCGTGATAACCATCAATGCCTGTATATCCGATCTCTTCGACTGCTTGCACAAAACCGTCCGGCTCATCGCTTTCGATGTACATTTCCTTGTAGTCGGTCTTGTCGTTATCTACAAATGAAAAAGGAGTGCTTGAAGTGCCCCAGGCCTCGACGATCTGCCAAGCATCCTCCCCATCAAAGCCATTCTGCCCCTCTTTTTCATCCAGAGAAGTTCTGCCAAACGGCGGCTGGAGAAATTCTTCCTCAACGGGCCGCGAGTCGTTCCGGTTGGGAGCTGGCGCGTGCTCTTTGCAGGTCAGAGCATGCGGCAATGCCTCCAGACGCTCAAGCGGAATCTCTGCCCCGCATACGGTACAAATACCGTACGTCCCTTCTTCCATCTTTTGTAATGCATGATCGATCTCCCGCAGCGTCTCCCGATCCAGGAGATCTAATGCCAAATCCTTCTCCCGTTCGAACATTTCCGTTCCAATGTCAGCAGGATGGTTATCGTACATGGAAAACTCCTGAATCTCAGTAGACATTTGCTCCCTCATGCTGTAGTGAGCCTGTACGCGTTCTTCTATTTCCCGTTTTTCGTCCAGCAATTTTTCCTTGAGAATGGCCATCTTGTTCTGGTCCACACCGGATACCACCCTTCGTTTGGTTTCCTCAACAGGTAGTATGGCTTGGCCTTACCGGAAATAACCGATGCTGCATACGAGGATACCCCGATGCCAACAGATACCAGTACGAATACCATTTTCCTTTTCTCATGTAATCCGTTTAGCATGAAAAAACCTGCCCTCCCCAACCGGGAAAGACAGGCTCGATTAAGCTATTTTATTCTTCATGGACATGAGCGTAATGCTCTTCCACGACGTCAGCACAACGACCACAAATCGCAGGATGTGCGGAGCGGGAGCCTACGTCTTGCTTCACCACACGGCAACGCTCGCATTTGACGCCATCTGCAGCTGCTACAACTACGCTGATACCTTCCAATTGGACGGCTTCGGCTGGTGCTGCGGCTTCTTGGCTGTTCAGATCAACATGAGCCACGATAAACAGATCCGCGAGATCATCCATAGCAGCCAAGGTTTTTGCAACCTCTTCATTTTGTGGATACAACGCGAGTTTGGCATCTACGGAGTTGCCGAATACCTTGTTGCGGCGCGCCTCTTCCATCGCTTTGAGCACTTCGTCACGGATTTCCAGGAAAGCATTCCATTTTTGGAGAGCTTCTCCGGAGAAGCTAAGATGCTTCTCTTCCGCTTCCGGCATGTCGGTCAGTTGCACACTTTCCACTTCCACGCCCGGGATAAAGCTCCATACTTCATCAGCGGTATGCGGCAGGATTGGAGCCACCAGTCTAACCAGTGTCAGCAAGCAATCGTACATGACGGTTTGCGCTGCGCGGCGCTTCGTGCTGTTTGGCGCTTCCACGTACAGTCTGTCTTTGCAGATGTCCAGATAGAACGAAGACAAGTCGATCACGCAGAAGTTATGAACGGCATGGAAGACAGTATGGAACTGGTATTCGTCATATGCCTTGCGTGCGCGCTGTGTCACTTGCGCAGCTTTGGCCAGAACAAAACGATCCAATTCGCCGAGATTTTCGTAGGCTACACGGTCGCGAGCCGGATCAAAGCCATCCAGATTACCCAGCAGGAAACGGAAGGTATTGCGGATTTTGCGATACACCTCGGCGATTTGATTCAAAATCGCGTCGGAAATCCGGACGTCAGACTGGTAATCCACCGAAGCCACCCACAGACGCAGAATATCTGCACCCAGCTTGTCGATGACTTGCTGTGGAACTACGACATTCCCCAGCGACTTGGACATTTTGCGTCCTTCCCCATCGAGGGCAAAGCCATGGCTCAATACGGATTTGTAAGGCGCTGTGCCATAGACCGCA
>DASQMM010000524.1:0-6421 GCA_035645495.1 Brevibacillus sp.
GCCAGCCTCGTGCTGGTGATGCTGAATGGACCGCTTCCGTTGCCCGTTTTGGTCGAAACCATTTTTTACGGCTACGAGCCGAAGACGGGGACGCTGATCGATGAGCTGGTTCACGGCGGAGGAATGCTTTCCATTTTCAGCGTATTGATCTTGATCGTACTGGCTGGATTTTTAAACGGTATTTTAAACAAGGCAAATCTGTTGACTCCCTTCGTCGAGCGGATGATGGGAGAAACGAAAAATAGCGTGGTTCTGGTAGGGAAGTCGATTGCGCTCTCGCTTTTGGTCGTCATGATTAGCTGCAACCAGACGATTCCCATCCTGGTGATGGGCTCGACGCTGATCGGACGATTTTCCCGGTACAGCCGGGGCAAGGAGTTCTTGGGGAAAACGATGCTGGATTCGACGCTCGTCATGCCCGTGCTGATCCCCTGGAACGGCCTGGCGATGGTGATCGCGATCAGCTTGGGCGTCCCAACACTGGAAACATTGCCGTATTTGCTGTATTCGTTGTTGTTGCCATTGGTTACGCTCTGGTCCGCTCGTCGTTTTGACGGCAAAGCCGGGGTGATTCTCGAAAATAAAAAAGCGATGTAAATGAGCAGGAGGTTTTGGATATGGTAAAGGTTGGTATTAACGGTTTTGGACGCATCGGTCGCAATGTGTTTCGTGCAGCGCTGAACAATCCCAATGTGGAGATCGTCGCAGTCAATGATTTGACTGATGCGCGCACGCTGGCTCATTTGTTGAAATACGATTCGGTGCACGGCGTACTGGATGCTGAAGTAGAAGCTGGCGACAACACGCTGTTTGTCGGCGGCAAAGAAATCAAGGTATTGGCAGAGCGCGATCCGGCTCAACTCAAATGGGCGGACTACGGCGTGGAAATCGTTGTGGAATCTACCGGACGCTTCACGAAGCGCGAGGATGCGGCCAAACACCTGGAGGGCGGAGCGAAAAAAGTTATCATCTCGGCTCCTGCTACGAATGAAGACATCACGGTTGTCATGGGCGTAAACGAAGAGAATTACGATCCGGCCGCTCATACCGTCATCTCCAATGCTTCCTGCACGACCAACTGTCTGGCTCCATTCGCCAAAGTCCTGAACGATCAGTTCGGCATCGTGCGCGGTCTGATGACCACAGTTCACTCCTATACCAATGACCAGCAAATCCTGGACCTGCCGCACAAGGACCTGCGCCGTGCCCGCGCAGCAGCAGAGAACATCATCCCGACCTCGACCGGGGCTGCCAAGGCGGTAGCGCTTGTGCTGCCTGAGCTGAAAGGTAAGCTGAACGGCTTCGCGATGCGCGTCCCTACGCCAAACGTATCCGTGGTGGATCTTGTAGCAGAACTGAAAAAAGATGTAACCGTAGATGAAGTGAATCAGGCTTTGAAAGAAGCTGCAAACGGGAAGCTGAAAGGCATCATGGGCTATTCGGAAGAGCCTTTGGTTTCTTCGGACTACAACGGCAACCCGGCTTCTTCGACCATCGATGCGTTGTCTACCATGGTATTGGAAGGCAATATGGTGAAAGTCGTCTCCTGGTACGACAATGAGTGGGGCTATTCCAACCGCGTCGTAGACTTGTGCCATTATGTTGCGCAGCGTGGCTTGTAAAAAGTAAAATAGATTTGTTTGGAAAAAAGGGAGAGAGATCTCCCTTTTCCCATATGGATTTTACGAAGAATAAGCCACTGATTTGGGAGGATCGTTCATGAATAAGAAATCTATCCGCGATGTTGAGCTGGCGGGGAAGCGCGTGTTTTGCCGTGTCGACTTCAATGTTCCGATGCAGGACGGTGTGATTACCGATGATACGCGGATTCGGGCTGCCGTCCCGACCATTCGCTATATGGTAGACGCAGGCGCCAAGGTGATTCTGGCGAGCCATTTTGGCCGTCCAAAAGGACAGGTCGTAGAAGAGATGCGCCTCACTCCGGTTGCTGCTCATCTGTCTGATCTACTCGGCAAAGAAGTGACCAAGCTGGAGGACTCGGTAGGTGAAGAAGTGAAGACGGCGGTAGCAGGGATGAAGAACGGAGACGTCCTGTTGCTGGAGAATGTTCGTTTTCACCCTGGTGAAGAGAAGAATGAGCCAGAGCTTGCGAAAAGCTTCGCTGAGCTGGCGGATCTGTTCGTTAACGATGCGTTCGGCACAGCCCATCGCGCGCATGCGTCTACAGCAGGCATCGCTCAGTACATACCTGCTGTAAGCGGACTTTTGATGGAAAAGGAGATCCGCTTCATGGGCGGCGCGCTCACGAATCCCGAGCGGCCTTTCACGGCCATCGTCGGCGGGGCCAAGGTGAAGGACAAGATCGCGGTGATCGAAAATCTGCTGACGAAAGTGGATCACCTGATCATCGGCGGCGGGATGGCGAATACCTTCCTGAAAGCGCAGGGGTATGCGATCGGAGCATCGCTGTGCGAGGATGACAAGCTGGATCTGGCGCGTTTCTTGATGGAACAGGCGAAGGAACGCGGTGTAAACCTGATGATGCCGATCGATGTCGTCGTCGCGGATCGCTTCGCGGCAGATGCGGAGAAAAAGACAGTCGCGATCGATGCGATTCCAGAGGGCTGGATGGCGCTCGATATCGGACCGAAGACCGTAGAAGCCTACCACCGCGTCATTGTCGAGTCTAAAACCGTGGTGTGGAACGGACCGATGGGCGTATTCGAGATGGACGCCTTTGCGCAAGGGACAATCGGGGTGGCACGCGCCATGAAAGAATGTTCGGGTACGACGATCATCGGCGGCGGCGATTCGGTAGCTGCTGTGGAAAAGGCAGGCGTAGCGGACGAGATGACGCATATCTCGACTGGCGGCGGCGCTTCGCTGGAATTTATGGAAGGCAAGGAACTGCCGGGAGTGACCGTTCTGACAGATAACGAATAGGGGGGAATCAAGGTGAGAACGCCAATTATCGCGGGAAACTGGAAGATGTTCAAGACCATCGCCGAAGCGAAAAAATTCGCGGAGGAAGCCAAAGCGGGAAGCGACATTGCGGGAGTGCAAAAGGTGATTTGTGCACCGTTTACAGCTCTGTCTGCTCTGTCAGAAGCGCTGCAAGGCAGCGGCCTGGCGCTTGGCGCACAGAACATGCATTTTGAAGAGCAGGGAGCTTTTACCGGGGAGATCAGCCCGTCTATGCTCAAGGAGATCGGCGTCGAATACGTGATCATCGGTCATTCCGAGCGTCGACAATACTTCAATGAAACAGACGAGACGGTGAATAAAAAAGTATTGGCAGCCCTCAAGCACGGCTTGGTGCCGATCCTATGCGTTGGGGAAAGCCTGGAGCAGCGCGAGGCAGGCGAGACTGCCAAGGTTGTGCGCACCCAGACAGAGGCGGCATTGGCAGGGCTGGAAGCGGCACAGGTGGCTGATGTGGTCATTGCCTATGAACCAATCTGGGCGATTGGCACGGGCAAATCCTCCAGCGCGCAAGAGGCGAACGAGACGATCGCGGTGATTCGCCAGGTGGTTGCAGAGCGCTTTGGACAAGATGCCGGGGCGCGTGTGCGCATCCAGTACGGGGGCAGTGTGAAGCCGGAGAATATCGCCAGCTATCTGTCGCAGCCGGATATCGATGGAGCATTGGTCGGGGGAGCCAGTCTGGACGCGGCAAGCTACCTTCAACTCGTCAAGGGATCACTGCAAGAATAGGGAGGGAAGTCAGATGGCACATCGGCCCAAACCGGTCGCTTTGCTGATTTTGGACGGTTTTGCCCTGCGTGACGAAACCTACGGCAATGCTGTCGCACAGGCGAAAAAACCGAATTTTGATCGTTACTGGAATACCTATCCACACGCCACTCTGCAGGCGAGCGGACTCGCTGTCGGACTGCCGGAGGGACAGATGGGCAACTCCGAAGTTGGCCATCTGAATATTGGTGCCGGACGCGTCGTCTATCAGGATCTGACGCGCATCACCAAATCGATTGCAGAAGGCGATTTTTTCAACAACGAGACACTGGTCGCGGCATTCAACCACGCCCGCGAAAACGGTACGAAGGTTCATCTCTTCGGCCTGCTCTCGGACGGCGGAGTACACAGCCATATCCAGCATTTGTACGCGATCCTGGAGCTGGCGAAGCGGCAGAACTTCGATCGCGTCTACATCCATGCGTTTCTGGACGGACGGGATGTATCGCCTGACAGCGCAGTGGACTACATCCAGCAGCTTGAGGCCAGGATCGCCGAGATCGGCGTCGGCAAAATCGCGACAGTCCAAGGACGCTACTATGCGATGGACCGAGACAAGCGCTGGGATAGGGTAGAAAAGGCGTACCGGGCGATGGCCTACGGTGATGGCCCATCCTATACAGATCCGCTCCAAGCTGTGAAGGAATCGTATGAAAAGTCGATCATGGACGAATTTGTCATGCCGACAGTCATCACAGACGAACAGGGCAAGCCTGTGTCCACGATCCAGGACAAGGACGCAATCATCTTTTTCAACTTCCGTCCCGACCGGGCGATCCAGACCTCGCAAGCCTTTACGAACGATGATTTTCGCGGCTTTGACCGCGGCGAGAACCGTCCGCGCGACTTGCATTTTGTCTGCCTGACGCATTTCTCGGAAACGGTAGACGGCTATGTCGCTTACAAGCCCTCCAATCTGGACAATACTTTGGGAGAAGTGCTTTCCCAGAACGGATTGAAGCAGCTTCGGATCGCGGAGACGGAGAAGTACCCGCACGTGACGTTCTTTTTCAGCGGCGGACGCGAGCAGGAGTTCCCGGGCGAGACTCGTATCCTGATCCCGTCTCCAAAGGTTGCGACGTACGATTTGAAGCCGGAGATGAGTGCGCTCGAGCTGACGGATGCCGTGGTGAAAGAGATCGAGGCGGAGAACTTCGACGCGATCATCCTGAACTTCGCCAACTGTGACATGGTCGGGCACTCTGGCATGATGGAGCCGACGATCAAGGCGGTCGAGACAGTCGATGCCTGCCTCGGGAGAGTAGTCGATGCCATTCTCGCCAAGGGCGGTGCCGCCATCATCACAGCAGACCACGGCAATGCCGATCTGATGCTCGATGAAGCAGGACGCCCGATCACTTCCCACAGCACCTATCCGGTCCCGGTCATCGTCACAAAGGAAGGCGCAGAGCTGAGAACGGACGGAATCCTGGCAGATCTTTCGCCGACCTTGCTCGATCTGCTGCAGGTCGAACAACCCGCAGAGATGACAGGAAAATCCTTGCTTGCAAAATAGTCCTGGGTAACACAAACTGTAGAAGGATAGACAGCTTACTACGATTTTCATGTAAAGGAGATGGATGAGAGATGGCAATGATTACAGACATTTATGCACGTGAAATTATGGATTCCCGCGGAAACCCGACCGTTGAAGTAGAGGTATATCTCGAGGACGGTACAATGGGACGCGCTGCGGTGCCATCCGGCGCTTCTACCGGCGCGTATGAAGCCGTAGAGCTGCGTGACGGCGACAAGTCCCGCTATCTGGGCAAAGGCGTATTGAAGGCAGTAGAAAACGTAAACGAGATCATCGCTCCTGAACTGATCGGTATGGACGCTCTGGATCAAGTAGGAGTAGATATGGCCATGTTGCAGCTCGACGGCACGCCAAACAAAGGAAAATTGGGTGCGAATGCGATTCTTGGCGTATCCATGGCAGTAGCCCGTGCAGCGGCAGATTCCCTCGGCGTCTCCCTGTACAACTACCTGGGCGGCTTCAATGCGAAAACTCTTCCGGTGCCAATGATGAACATCCTCAACGGCGGGAAGCACGCAGACAACACCGTGGACATCCAGGAATTCATGGTAATGCCAGTTGGCGCAGAATCCTTCAAGGAAGCGCTGCGCATGGGAGCAGAGATTTTCCACTCCCTGAAAAAAGTTCTCTCCGAAAAAGGCATGAACACGGCTGTGGGTGACGAGGGTGGTTTTGCTCCGAACCTGAAATCCAATGAAGAAGCGATCACCACCATTCTTGAGGCGATCAAGGCTGCTGGCTACGAAGCTGGCAAAGACGTCTTTCTCGCACTGGATGTGGCTGCTACGGAAATGTTCAAGGATGGTAAATACCACTTCGAGGGCGAAGGTGTCGTGAAAACGACAGAAGAAATGATCGCCTTCTACGAGGATCTGGTCAGCAAATATCCGATCATCTCCATCGAAGACGGCTTGTCCGAGGATGATTGGGATGGCTGGAAAGCTCTCACCGAAAAATTGGGCAGCAAGGTGCAGCTCGTGGGTGACGACCTGTTCGTAACCAACACCGAGCGTCTGTCCCGCGGTATCGAAAGCGACACGGGCAACTCCATCCTGGTCAAAGTAAATCAGATCGGTACGCTGACAGAGACCTTCGAAGCGATCGAAATGGCGAAAGTGGCTGGCTATACAGCTGTCATCTCCCACCGCTCCGGTGAGACCGAAGACACCA
>DASQMM010000525.1:0-3291 GCA_035645495.1 Brevibacillus sp.
TCCTCCGCTACTTTTTTCTCGGCGGTCTGTTGGACCAGCAGGTATTTCACATATTTTTTCAGGTTGGACATCGTGATGTTGGCACGTACACTCTGCTTCAGCGCCAAACCTGTTTCCTTGCGATTTTCTGTTACAAAACCCAGCCCCAGCCTGATTGCGTCGGATGGATTTCGAATCTCCACCTTCTGATCTTCGATGAAAATATCCCCGGTATCCTTCGCCAGCATGCCGAACAAGGCTTTGGCGATCTCGGAGCGGCCTGCACCGACCAGCCCGGCGATTCCCAGAATTTCTCCTTTGCGCACTTCAAAGCTGATGTCCTTCAATACACCTTGTTTGGAAAGGTTCTCGACACGAAGGATGGGTTTGCCCAATTCTACTTCTACTTTGTTGAAGTAGTCCGTCACTTTGCGATTGACCATCAACTCTACCAAGGAGTCGACATTTTTTACCTCGCTCAATGGAATCGTTTTGATATGAGTCCCATCGCGCAGGACTGTTACCGTATCACAGATTCGGAATATTTCGTCCATACGGTGCGAAATGTACAAAATGCTGACGCCCTTTTTCTTCAATTCCTCAACCAGGGATAAAAGCACTTCTGTCTCCCTCTCGGACAGAGAAGACGTCGGTTCGTCCATAATCAAGATTTTGGCTTGCTGAGAAATCGCACGTGCGATCTCCACCATTTGTTTTTGTGCAATGCTCAGTTCTTTGACAAGTTGTTTCGGATTGATCTCAAGCTGCAAGGAAGCAAAAATCTCCGCGGCTGCTTTATTCATCTGTTTCCAATCGATCAATCCGAGCTTGGTGACTGGCTGTGCTCCGATAAACACATTTTCCGCTACTGTCATGTTCTTCATGACATTCAGCTCTTGATAGATACAGTGGATCCCCAGTTTTTTGGAGAGCTTCGGGTCCATCTGATCGATTTCCTGTCCCTCGAAGAAAATGCGGCCGCTGGTTTTGCTGTATGCCCCGGTCAAGATTTTCATCAAGGTGGATTTCCCGGCTCCGTTTTCGCCGACGAGGGCATGCACGCTTCCGGGATAGACGGTTAAGGAAACATCGGAAAGTGCTTTAACTCCGGAAAATTCCTTGCTGATGTTTTGCAGCTCCAGTATGGGTGATTGCAAACAGATCCCTCCCTCCGCATGATGTGGAGTATTTCGTATGGAGTGGGGGCTCGCCTTGCCTCACGCCGGTGAGCCCCGATTTTAGCTTATTTTTTGAAGTATTCGTCCACGTTGGACTTGTCCATCAGAACAACTGGGATGCTGATGTTTTTCTCAAGCTGTTTGCCGTTGATTGCTTCGATCGCTGCTTTGACTGCTTCTTCCCCGATTTTTTCCGGCTGTTGCTGAATCATTGCCAGGATCTTGTCGTTGCGGATGCCTTCTGCCGCTTCCGGAGTCACGTCGAAGCCGACGATTTTGGTTTTGGTGTTGTTCGCAGATTCGAGAGCTGCCAACGCACCGAGGACGCTGTTTTCAGCAGTCGCGTAGATATAGTCAATGTCAGGGTTCGCCTGCAGGATGTTCTCTACGGTAGCCATGGATTTTTCACGGTCGTAGCCAGGCTGGTCGTTCAGGATTTCCACGCCTTTTGCATCAGCGAGAACTTCCTTGAAGCCGTTCAGACGCTCTTTTTGCACAAAGGATTGCACGTGTGTCACAACTGCGATTTTTACATCTTTTCCGTTTGCTTCAATCTGTTTTTTCAGATGCTCGCCGAGTTGCTTGCCCGCTTCGTAATTTTCTGTCCCGATGAAGGTATCTACCTTGTCGCTTGGCACCACCGAGTCAGCCGTGATGACAGGAATTCCTTTGTCTTTGGCTTCTTCCACGACTGGAACTACACCAGCGTTGTCTACCGCGAGCAGGATCAGACCATCCACGCCTTTTTGCATGTAATCCTCGACAGCGGATACCTGCTTGGCGAGATCCAGGTTCGGATCGTTGACCAAAAGCTTCACGCCTGCTTCTTCTGCTGCTTTTTTCATGCCGTTGTCGATGTCGATGAAGAATTGGTGACGCAGAGTTGCCGTCGATACGCCAATCGTAATTTCTTTTTTGTCAGCAGGTGCTTCAGCGGAAGGAGTTTGCGCTGCAGGCTGTTCCCCTCCTGTGCTTCCACATCCAGCCATGATGGAGACCAATGCAGCCATTGCCAAAAGCGATACTTTTTTTATCATTTCTTTTTACCCCCTATTTTTCTATGCATTTTGGATAGAATCTACTCCACACCAGGAAACGATGAAACGGGCGTATACCTCGATCAGCTTCAAGAATTGGTCGACTGGCACAGATTCGTCGATGCAGTGGCATTGACGCGGATCGCCGCAGCCCAGAATGATGGTCGGGATATTGGCGAAACCGGCCAACAGACGGGCATCACAGCCAGCAGGCATGCCTTCGATGATCACCTCATCCTCCAGCACCTCACCGAGCACCTGCTTCGCTTCCTGGATCAACGGATGCGTCACAGGGGTTTCAAACGGAAAACCCTCCTGGTACACGGTCACCTGAGGCGGATGCTCCTGAAGCCATTCGTCTCCGCGAACGACCCGATCGATAGCATCCAGCACCTGCTGGTGTACGCGGTCGCGTGTCACTTGATACGGCTCTCCCTGCCGCGGCTGGTAGTGAAGGCAGGTCTTCAACGTGCAGGAACCTGGAACGACAGAGCCCGCGATGCCGCCTTTGATCTCCCCCAGGTTAATCGTAGGTCCCGGCAGCAGCGGATGTCTTTGTGTCATCAGCCAGTGATGCTCCAGCTCCTTGATTGACTGATAGATTTTGATCGCCTTGTCGATGGCGTTGACGCCTTCCCATAGCTGACTGGAGTGCAGGCTTTTCCCATCCACCTTGATCTCGTGGAACAAAAAGCCCATATGCGCCGGCTGGATGTGCAACTGTGTAGGCTCGCCGACAATCGCCGCATCGGCTGTGTAGCCGCGCTCGACGCAAGCCAGGGTCCCGTTGCCGCCGCCTTCCTCGTCCACCACCGACTGGATGATCAGATCTCCCTTGAGCTTTACGCCCATGGTGTGGAGCACTTCTGCCGCCATGATCATCGCGGCCAGAGAAGCTTTCATGTCCGTCGATCCCAGACCGTACAAGACATCGCCCTTCACCTCGCCGGAGAAAGGATCGTCCTTCCATTTGTCCCGGTCGCCATACGGCATTGTATCGATGTGGCCGTTCAGAATCAGCGATCTTCCATTTCCTGTGCCCTTCAGCGTGCCGACGATGTTGGGGCGGCCTTCGTTGTTGTGTCCCAGATTGGCCC
>DASQMM010000526.1:0-9556 GCA_035645495.1 Brevibacillus sp.
AACTGGATCAAGCAGGGAAAGAGCAATTGAAGCATAGTGTCAAGATGGCCATCGCTTTGATCAACGTAATGAATGAACAGGTAGAAGCGGGCAACATGACACTGGAGGAGGCGCAGGAAAGGGTTCGGGTAGAGTTGTTGGGAGTGAAAGGAGCCGACAATAAACGTCCGATCAATGAGGATTATACAGTTGGTGAAACAGGCTACCTTTGGGCTGTCAATCAAGATCAAATTTCTGTCATGAACCCTGCCAACGAAGGTACTGATCTGACAGAAGTCAAAACAGAAGACGGGGTCATGATCGGACATGAGATTGTCACGATCGGCGCAAACGGCGGTGGGTATTTGAGTTATATGTGGAAAGCTGCCAAGTCCGATTCCTTGGAGATGAAAGTAAATTACGTAGAGAAGGCACCGCATTGGGGATGGACGATCGGTGCAGGTGCGTATCTTTCCGAATTTAACAGCGGGGCTAAAGAAATTTTGAACATGGTCATGATCATCACGTTGATCGCGCTTGTCGTCGGTTCCGTGATCGCAGCTCTGTTCTCCAAACGCTTTACAGGACCAATCATCCATATTGCCCAAAAGCTTAATGCGGTGGCAGAGGGGGACCTTACGGTAGACGAGGTTTCTATCCGATCTAAAGACGAGGTTGGAAAATTGGCAAAAGATTTCAACCACATGATCCAAAACATGCGGCACTTGATAAAAGAAATGCATGCGTCCGCAGACAAGGTTGCGGTATCTTCCAATGAATTGACAGCCAGCTCCGAACAGACAAGCAAAGCTTCTGAACAAATTGCAAGCGACATTCAGGAATCAGCCAATGGTGCAGAGGAACAGCAAGATGCGCTACAAAAAGCGTCTGCTTCCCTCGGGGAAATCTCCATCGGAATGCAGCGGATTGCGGAAAGCTCCTCTACTATCGCTCATTCCTCCGAAGAGACCATGGATACGGCAAATTTGGGCGGTCAAGCCGTACAAAAAACGGTGGAGCAGATGAATTCGATTCGAGACTCCGTCCATCAGTCGGATGCTGTGATTAAGCTTTTGAACAAACGCACGCAGCAAATCGAAGAGATGCTGCATGCCATCTCGGACATCTCGGCTCAAACCAACCTGTTGGCTTTGAACGCTGCGATTGAAGCAGCGAGGGCCGGTGAACATGGACGAGGCTTTTCAGTCGTTGCTGAAGAGGTCAGAAAATTGGCTGATCAATCAAGCCAGTCCACGAGTCAGATTGCCTTGTTGATTGAGGAAATTCAGAAGGATATGGATCAGACCATCCTCACCATGAGCAAGGTGAAAGAAGAAGTGGTGTCTGGTATTGAAGTGGCAAACGAAACCGAGAAAAGATTTGACGGGATTCTTTCGCTGACCACTCAGATCTCACAGCAGATTGAAGAGTTGGCTAGCGTGTCTCAACAGATCTCGGCGAGCATGCAGGAAGTTACCGCAAGCGTAGAAAATGTATCGGCTATTTCGAAACAATCTTCCCTCCATTCGCAAAACATCGCATCAGCGGCTGAAGAACAGCTTGCTTCGATGGAGGAGGTAAGCGGATTATCTGCTCATTTGGCAAATCTGTCGGATGAAATGCAGAAGCTGACCCAAAAGTTCAGGTTCTGATACACAATTTTAGCAAGGAGTGGCTTGTCATGTACCGACAGGCCGCTCCTTTTTTTGTCAACCCCCAGCCGTTTATTCTCCTCGTGGCAAGGGAGGCAGCTACGTGTATAAAGCGGGTAGACAAGTCATAGGATGGTAGAAATGGCTGGTCTACGGAGGGGATAGACGTGTTTGATGGTGAGCGTATAAAAGAGCGGAGACGGGAACGTGTGGAGAGGATTCGACTGCAGCAGTCCCGGGACAGTTATACACCTTTTGTGGATGATTGGAAGGATCCCATTGATCCCCATGAAGAGTTGTTCTCGTTTTCATCGCGGGATGAGCGCGGCTACGAGCCCAAAACAGTCCATGAAAAGTGGGGGATTCAGCTCTTTGCCTCCCTTTTGTTGGTGGGTATGGCCTACGTGGTATTTCAGACCTCTCTCATTCCGGCTTCGTGGAAGGATTCTGCGCGTGAAGTAATGACGCGCGATTTTAATTTTGCGGGAGTGTCAGACTGGTATGAAGCCAATATCGGTACGATACCAACTCTTTTGCCACCTCTTTCGGGTCCACAGGTTGTTCCGGCCAGCACGGAAGGGAAAGCTCAGGTCTGGAAGCTGCCTTCCCATTGGAAGGTGGCGAAATCGTATAATCCAGAAAGTGCCAAAGTCGTTCTAACGACCGGGTTTTCGGATCAAGTCAAGATTGGAGAGATGGGCTGGGTGACGTTTATCGGGGAAAAACCGGGGTACGGCACTACAGTGGTCGTTCGCCTGACCCAGGGGCGCGAGGTTTGGTTCGGGAATCTGGATGGAGTGATGGTGAGCAAAGACGAGGTCTTGCAGCCCGGGCAGGTGGTCGGTACGGCCCGAGCAGTCAATCAAACCTCACGCCATTTGTATCTGGGGATGTCCGTGAACGAGGAGTTCGTCAATCCACTGGATGTGATCCCCTTTGAATAAAGGGGGCTGGTTTGGGTTTCGCTTTCGCATACATCTTTTGTTTTGGGTGGTAATTGGTCTTTCTGTGGCGGCTGGCCGTTTTTTGGAGGTTTGCACCTTGTTCGTCATCGTCTTGATCCATGAATTCGGACATGTTGCCATGGCAAAGGAATTAGGCTGGAAGGTAACAGAGGTGCAGCTGCTTCCCTTTGGCGGCGTCGCGACGATGGAGGATTCCTACGCTACAGATCCACTGGACGAAATCGTCATCGCATTGGCAGGACCGTTTATGAATGTCGTCATGATGGGACTATCTTACGTATTCTGGCTTGGGGGAATCTGGACAGAAGAATGGGCAAGATTTTTTCTGATGAGCAATGCTGCCATCGCGGGATTCAACCTGCTTCCGATCTGGCCCCTCGACGGTGGTCGTATTCTTTTGGGATTGCTCTGCTACCTATTGCCGTATCGCCAGGCGGCATTGCTGTCCTTGCTGGGAAGCACCTTGTTTGCGGGAACGATGCTCGGCTTGTCATTTTTTGACTTCAAAATCAACCTGCTGGTGATCAGCAGCTATTTGCTTGCAATCAACATCCAGGCCTTCTTGCGTTTTCCCTACCAGTTCTTCCGCTTCCTCATGGAAAAATACGTGCGACAGCCTGTAGAATACAACGTCCAGGCGATCCAGATCCGGCCGGACGAGACTGTGTTGCAGGCCTCGCAGAAGCTGCGCAGGGGAGCCTCCCACTTGATCTATGTGCAGGGTACCGGTCTGCTGGCAGAGGATCAGCTCCTGCGGGCCTTGTTGTTTGAGCAAAAGCATGATACGGCCGTGAGAGAACTCGTCCTCTAGCGGTCACAAGACCATTCCATCAGCCAGCAATCGCGCATTTGTCCCTCATGCCTACCATCCTTTCGCTGTACGTTGCCGTCTTCTTTTCATTTCACCAAGCCTATGATAGGATTACTTCCTATAAGTCCGGATTTCCTGTCTGGACACTTGAAGAACGGAAGGAAAGCGGGAGTGACGGCTGTGCGGCAGGTAGCGATAAGCGGGAGCGGCGAACGTTTGAGTGTGGCATTGCTGGAGAATGAGCGTCTGGTGGAATGGCGCTGCGAGGGCGAGCAGACGGAGGTGGCAGTGGGTGAAATCTTCGTCGGACAGGTTGCGGATGTCCTGCCTGCGATTCAGTCCGCCTTCGTCCAGATCGGGATGGAGAGAAACGCGTATCTGTATGTGGACGATGTTCGAGAGCCCACCCAGCATCCGGGTCGCAAAACAACGATCCGCGAACGGGTGCGCGAGGGAGAGAAACTGCTCGTGCAGGTGATCAAGGAGGGCAGTGAACACAAAGCCCCCAAAGTGACGACAAAGCTCAGCCTGCAAGGAAGGTACCTCGTCCTGCTGCCTTATGAGAAGGGCATTTCTATGTCCCGGAAAATGGCTGATCCCCATAAGCGCGAGCGTTTGCAGGAGCTGCTTGCCCCTTTGTTGGCAGACGATGAAGGTGTTATTGTGCGGACAGAAGCCTTTGAAGCGGATGAACAAAGACTACTTGCTGAACTCGGATTATTACGTCGACGCTGGCAGGAGATTCAGAAATTGGCATCACAACAGACAGGCGTTGGACGAATTCGCCTTGCGACAGATTGGCTGGAGACGACGTTGCGCGAGCTGGTATCGGCAGATGTCGCGAAGATCTGGGTAGAGGACGCAGCTGCCTATCAGAAGGTCAAGGAAACCCTTGCGATCGTTGCGCCGGAAGGGCTGGCTGGCCTTTCCTGGTATCGGGAAAAAGAGCCTATGTTTGCCCGCCTGGGGATCGAAGCGCAGCTGCAGCAGGCCGTTCAGCGTCAAGTCAAGCTTCCCAGCGGCGGCTTTTTGATTTTTGACAAAACAGAAGCGATGACGGTCATCGACGTGAATACGGGTGCGTTTACGGGCAAGGGAGGGCAGCAGCGCGAACAGGCTGTCACCCAGACCAATCTCGAGGCTGCGGCACAAATCGCTGCCCAGCTTCGGCTGCGCGAGATCGGCGGCATCATCGTCATAGATTTCATCGATATGAAGGAACAAGTCAATAAAGAACGGGTACTGACTGCTCTAAAGCGCGAACTTGCGAAAGACCCCGTCCCTGCTACTGTCCTGGGCATGACGGCCTTGGGACTGGTCGAGATGACCCGCAAACGGGTTCGCCCCAGTCTGGCCGAAAGACTCTTCATTCCCTGTGACGCTTGCCGAGGGAAGGGGCTGTTGCTGTCCCCGCAGGAGGTAGCTTTCCGTTTGTACAGCGAGGTTACATCGCTCTCAAAGGTGCAGGAAGCAGAGGCGGTGCTGGTCGAGCTGCCTACCCGGCTCTTTCATCATATCGATGTGGATGAGCTTGCATGGCCTGCCCGGGTGTACAAGCTGCATCGGCCTGCCTTGCTTGCGGATGAGTACCGCATTTTGTACCTGGGCAGCGAGCAGGAAGCAAAGCGTCTTTATACGCGGCAGACACAAATAACTTGACTGGGTGAACGGATATATGGTAACCTATTGGTTGTCATACAGATATGTCTTGTGCATACTGTAACCGCACGAAGCAGGTAGACAAGACGTCGTTCGCGGCGCACCTGTACAGGCGAGTCTGAGTATAGGAGGTGCACACAGTGTACGCAATTATCGAAACCGGTGGAAAGCAATACAAAGTAGAAGAGGGCTCCGTTCTCTTCATCGAGAAACTGGCTGGCAACGAAGGGGAAGCAGTTACTTTTGACAAAGTTCTCTTCGTAAACAAAGACGGTAAAGTAACAGCAGGTACTCCTACAGTAGCAGGAGCAACTGTTACAGGCAAAGTAGAAAAGCACGGTAAAGCACGCAAAATCATCGTGTTCAAATACAAAGCCAAAAAGAACTATCTTCGCAAGCAAGGTCATCGTCAACCGTTCACCAAAGTTGTGATCGAAAAGATCAACGCTTAATTGGTAGACTAGATGGTTACCGTAACTGTAAAGCGAAACGAGCGTAACGGGATCGAGGAAATTACCATTTCCGGACATGCCTACGCGGGAAAGCACGGCTCGGACATTGTCTGTGCAGCTGTATCCGCAGTCAGTCTGGGAACGATTAACTCCGCAGATCTGTTGCTCGGCTCAAATCCGAATGTTCAGTTTGCAGAACGGGAGGGCGGGTACATCCACTGGAAAGTGGGAGATTGCCCCGATCCGCTCATCAGCGAGAAGCAGCAGCTTTTGGCTGAGAGCTTGGTCATCTCTTTGTTCATGATTGCTGAAACAAACGGAAAATATGTCTCGATTCAAGATCCAAAATGGCAAGGAGGTGTCTGACATGAACTTTCGTTTTCCTGTAGACCTGCAGTTTTTCGCATCGAAAAAAGGGGTAGGTTCCACCAAGAACGGTCGCGATTCCATCGCGAAGCGTCTCGGCGTAAAACGTGGCGATGGACAATTCGTGAAAGCGGGTAACATCCTCGTTCGTCAACGCGGTACGAAAATCTACCCAGGTGAAAACGTGATGAAGGGTGGAGACGACACTCTGTTTGCAGTAGCAGACGGTGTTGTTCGCTTCAAACGTCTGGGCCGCGATCGCAAGCAAGTTGTGATCGAACCAGTAGCATCCCAAGCGTAATTGGATACGAAGAAAAACCCAGCCTCGCTGCTGGGTTTTCTTTTTGCCTCAAGCCAGTTTGTGGTACAATAAGGTGTACAAAACAAATACATTATTGACTTGGGTGAATGGGAATGAGTCACGAGCGGCGACTGATCACGCATCAGACTGACGAACTGCTGACAATATTAAATAGGCAGCGACACGACTGGTTGAACCATGTACAGGTTCTGCTCGGGTATTTGCATTTGAACCGTACGGACCAGGGAGAAGCACATCTGAAGCGAATCGCGGAAATCGCGATGCAGGAAAGCCTGATCGCTCGGCTCAACAACTCGCTTTTGTCCGTTTTTTTCTTGACATTCAACGCGTTGAACAAGGAAATGCTGTTAGAGGTTGACGTATGCGAACAGGTCGACCTTTCGTCCCTTGTCTTGGACGAGCAGGACTTGTTTTCTTTGGTGTCGGACATCCTATGCACAGCGAACGATCATGTCAGCCAGGATGGTTATGAACCGGCAAGCATGCAGGTCACGCTGTTTTCGGGTGAGGACGGCGTCCATTTTCGCTTTGACTTGGCCGGAGAATTGACAGCTGAAGGTTTGGACGAACTGGAAAAACGGGTACATAATAGCAATCAACGTACGGTGGAAGTCACCGAGTGGATACATACGAAGGAAGAGTGGATCTTGGAATTGATCGTTCCATTCTCGAAATGAAAGAGGTGACACCATGTTTGTCGATCAAGTCAAGATTTATGTAAAAGGAGGAGACGGTGGCAACGGAGCTGTTTCCTTCCGACGCGAAAAGTACGTCCCGCTTGGCGGTCCTGCGGGTGGAGATGGCGGACGCGGTGGAGATGTCGTGTTTGTCGTAGACGAGGGTCTGCGTACATTGGTTGATTTTCGCTATCAAAGGCACTTCAAGGCTCCGCGCGGCGAACACGGCCGCAACAAAGGGCAGCACGGCGCTGGAGCCGAGGACATGGTGGTGCGTGTCCCTCCAGGCACAACGGTGATTGACGATGATACGAAAGAGGTCATTGCGGATCTGGTGGAACACGGTCAGCGTGCTGTCATCGCCAAAGGTGGACGCGGCGGGCGCGGGAATATGCGCTTTGCCAATCCGTCCAACCCGGCGCCGCACATCTCGGAGAATGGCGAACCCGGCCAAGAACGGTATATCACGATGGAGTTGAAGCTGATCGCGGATGTCGGTCTGGTAGGCTATCCGAGTGTCGGGAAATCGACCCTGCTCTCCAGCGTCACGGGTGCGAGACCGAAGATTGCCGAATATCATTTTACGACCTTGTCCCCGAACCTGGGCGTCGTGGAATTGGGCGAGCAGAGCTTTGTCATGGCGGACCTTCCGGGCTTGATTGAAGGGGCTCACGAAGGAGTGGGACTCGGACATCAATTTTTACGCCATGTCGAGCGTACCAGACTGATTGTGCATGTGATCGATATGGCTGGCGTGGATGGACGCGATCCGTACGAAGATTATTTGCAGATCAATCGCGAACTGAAGCTGTACAATCTCAAGCTGGAAGATCGTCCGCAGATCGTCGTCGCCAATAAAATGGACGTCCCAGAAGCGCAGGAGAATCTGCAACGCTTCAAGGAAAAGCTTCCTGACATCCAGGTGTACGAAATTTCTGCTGCGACGAGACAAGGCTTGCAGGATTTGATGTATGCGATCGGCGAGACGCTGGCAACACTGCCGGAAAAATTGACCGTGGAAGAAGTCGCGGAAGTCGAAGAGCGTGTGGTGTTTCGGGCTGAGAAAGAGCCGGATGCCTTTGAGATTCATCGTGAAAACGAAATCTTTGTTGTCAGTGGCGACAAGATTGAAAAGCTTGTGCGCATGACCAACCTAAACAGCTACGATGCAGCTCAGCGCTTCGCCAAAATCATGCGCAGCATGGGTGTGGATGACGCATTGCGCAAGCACGGAGCAAAAGATGGGGATACGGTCCGCATCGGCAAACTAGAGTTTGATTTTGTGGAGTGACCTATACCATGGCAGATATTCCTACCCTCCAACCTTTTCTGAAAGATAGCAGACTTCAACGCGGCGGTATTTTGCAAATGGAGGTCTCCAAACAGGGGCAAGCTGCACTTCCAATTATCGTCGAGCATGCCAAGGCTGGCTATCTTGTCGTCAGTTATGAAATGAAAGACACGGCTAACCTTCCACTCCTGGGTTCTCAAGTTCGTGTGAGCTGGGAGACCGATTCGAGTGTTCACACGGTAGAGATGGAGGTTGTGCAGGAACAGTCCGTATGGCCCATCAAGATACTTGGACTGATCCCGCTCAGTGTCCGTATTGATATTGCGCTGCGAGGACGACAGGAACCCATTACGCCCGATTTTATCATCCAGGTCCCGTACAAGGTAATGGGGGCAAGGCCAAGTGAAGAAAAAGGGGAAGGCGTCCTGCTGAAATTTTCTCCGACTCACCTGGTGATCGGGACTGATGGATATGTAGCCAAAGGTGATTTCGTCAACTTGTCTTTTTCAATCCCGCATTTCAAGCAGGAAATTGTAGGAATGGCAAAAGTGGTGGAAAAAAACTTTGAGGACTCGAAAGCTCTGATCGAGCTGATATTTACAGATATTAGCAAGCAAAATCATGAATGGATCAAGAAATACTATAAAATGCTGCAAGAAACCGCTTCTTCTTGACGAAGCGGTTTTTACCTTTGAAGTTATAGTGAATAAGGTATATAGTATAGGTGTAGAGAGTACTGAATCGTGCCTGCTCGTTTTTTTTCCGGTACTTTGTGAAAAAAATTACAAAAGAAGCGCGCTAAGGCCTCTATTCCAATGCAAAGGAGGACGTTTTCCTATGTCACAAACTACTCAACAAGCCGCTGAAGAGGTGGCGAGCACTTTTGCAGTAGCTTCCCAACAACCTGATGTACTGGATCAACTGATGAAGCCGGAAATTCAACAGTCCTTGAACATTTTGGTAGAAAATCTGCCGAAATTGGCCGAGATGACGACGGTTTTGACGAAGACCTATGATTTGGTGCAAACGGTTGCCAATGACCACGTTCTGATCAACGATTTGAAGGGCGGTATGGAGGAGTTCGTCAAGCCGATTCAAGACAAGGCGAAAGGGATTGCACAGGCAGCGATTGAAGCAAGCGATCGTTCCCAGGCCGAGACCTCGACAACCGTTGGGCTCTTCGGGCTGTTGAAAATGCTCAAGGACCCGCAAGTACAGAAGGCTCTGCGCTTTGCCCAAGCATTCTTGGAAGTAACGGCTGAACGCCAGCAACAACAGAAGTAGTATCTAGATTGAAGAGACGGACGGAGGATTGAGCAATGGCGAAGCATATAGTTATTCTAGGCGGCGGTTACGGCGGGTTGCTCAGCGCATTGACTGCC
>DASQMM010000527.1:0-5748 GCA_035645495.1 Brevibacillus sp.
TGAAAAGCAAGACATCCTCCCGAAATCGCTGATAGCCGAATCGGATGGCCAAACTTCCAAGCCCCCCTGCCCCAATGGCCCCGGCGATGGCGGTGAATTCGACTATACCTATAATTCCGATAGTAATACTACGAATTAAAGCGGGCAGGGCCTCCGGAATCATCACGCGGAAAATAATCGTGGATGCATTCGCGCCCATTGCTCTCGCCGCCTCGATTTTCCCGACACTAACCTCTTTCAGCGAATTCTCGATGATGCGTCCGAGAAACGGAGCCGCTCCGATTGACAGCGCCACTATGGCGGCGGTCGGACCCAGTGACGTCCCCACGACAAAACGAGCGAGCGGCAGCAACAGGACGATCAGGATAATAAAAGGAAGCGAACGTACACTGTTGATCATGGTGCTGATCACCTTATGCAGCCTTGGGGCTTGCAAAAGTCCGCCTTTTTCTGTGACAACCAGGACCACTCCCAGTGCCATACCGAGCAAGAGCGCGAACAAAGAGGACCAGAGCACCATATAGAGAGTCTCCAATAGCCCTCTCCACAGCAGTTCGAGCAAATCATCCTTCATATGCCTGCCCCCACTCCTTCCATCACGATTCTTTGCTCACGGTAATACTCGATAATTTTGACAAAGCGTCTGGCTGTGTCGCTCTCGGGATTCAGGAAAAACTTGTCGACTGGCCCTGTCTCCACGATGCGGCCGCGTTCGATAACTGCCATATTGCGGCAGATGTGCTGCAGGACATCCAGCTCATGAGTGATCAGGACGATCGTCAGGTTCAACTCCCGGTTGATCTCCTTCAATAGCTCCAGGATGGAGTAGGTCGTTTGCGGATCAAGTGCAGAGGTGGCCTCGTCGCTGAGCAAGACGTCCGGCTCATTGACCAAAGCCCTTGCGATGCCCACCCGCTGCTTTTGGCCTCCGCTTAGTTGAAAAGGATAAGCCTTTTCCTTGTCTTGGAGCTGAACCAGCTCGAGGATTTCTCTCACCCGACGTTGGATATATGTTTCGGGATGCCCCGCCACTTTCAGCGGAAAGGCCACGTTTTGAAAGACTGTTTTGGAGTCGAAGAGATTGAAGTGCTGGAAAATCATCCCTATCTTTTGTCTCGCTTGCTGCAGCTCTGCTGGCGTGCATTGCGTGATCAGCCTGCCTTCGATCTCAATAGCTCCCCGATCAGGCTCCTCCAGACGATTGAGACAACGGATCAGCGTCGACTTTCCGGCACCGCTAAATCCGATAATCCCGAAAATATCCCCTTTTTGAATCTCCAGGTTGATATTGTCAAGGGCGGTGACCGCTCCCTTAGGCGTCTTGTATGACTTGCTGAGATTACGTATCGCGATCATGCTGTCACCGTCCTTTCAACGGGAGAACAGGTGAAGCCGTATAGCGATTCTTCGGGATCGGCAGTCCAAAATGTCCGCGCAAGGTGTCCCGTTCATACTCGATGCGGAAGAGTCCCTTGCGCTGCAGGATGGGCACGACATGCTCGACAAACCTCTCAAGAACATCGGGAAGCAAAGGCGCCATCAGCATGAACCCGTCAGCCGCCTTCTGCGTAAACCAGGTTTCCAGCGTAGCGGCAATTTTTTCTGGCGTTCCCACGAAGCTGTCGTGGGTGTGAGAACCAGTCAGTAGGGAGTACAGCTGACGCAAAGTGGGATTCTCCCTGGCGATAACCGGCTGATGCTTCCGGTAATCCGCCTTGGTCTCCAGCAGGCGGTCCAGCCCCAGCTCTGCCGCCCTCGTCTCCAGGGTTGCCTGACTAAAGTCGATGCCTTTGAAATAGTCCGTCAAAAAGCCAAACGCTGTTTCGTCCGTGATCAACGAATCGAGCTGCTGCTGGATTTGTCGCGCTTCCTCCTCCGTCCCGCCGATGATGGGCGAGATGCCTTGCAGGATGTATACATCGTCTGGGGAGCGTCCGGCTGCGGCTGCTTTTCCTTTGAAGGAGCGGTAAAACGCTTGGGCGTCCTCAAGGTTGTATTTGATCGAAAAGATGACTTCTGCTGTACTCGCCGCAAAATTCTGTCCTGATTCCGAGGAGCCCGCTTGGACCAAAACCGGATATCCTTGCGGGGAGCGGCCGATATTCAAGGGTCCCTGTACGGAGAAGAACTGCCCTTGATGATTCAAGCGATGCAGCTTGCTCCGGTCAAAAAACCTGCCGCTTGCTTTGTCCCGGATAAAGGCATCTTCCTCCCACGAGTCCCACAGGCCTCTGATCACATCGACGAATTCCTCCGCACGCTTGTAGCGCAGGGTATGGTCAAAATGCTCCTCCCGTCCGAAATTGCGTGCTGTATTTCCTGACAAATCCCGCGTAGTGACGATGTTCCAGCCCACTCTTCCCTTGCTGATCTGGTCTGCGGAAAGCAGAAGCCGGGCCAAATTGTATGGCTCGATATAGGAGGTGGATGCCGTCGCCACCACCCCGATTTTTGAGGTTACCCCTGCCAAAGCCGTAATCAGTGTAATCGGTTCAAATCGGTTGAGGATATTGGGATGTGACGCTTCATTGATCCCCAGGCTGTCTGCGATAAATACCATGTCGAATTTACCGCGTTCGGCCAACTGCGCCAGACTTTTGTAGAAATCAATATCGATGCTGGCATTTGCTTGAGCCACTGGGTGGCGCCAGGATGCGACGTGCATTCCCGTCCCCACCAGATAGGCTGCTAATTTGATCTGTCTACTCGTCATACGGTTATCCTCTCTTTCCTCCAAACTTTAAATTACACTATTCAAACCTGTTTACTCGGAATTATTTTCTAAAACATTACCACCTCTTTCATTGCCAGTCAACTGCTAATTTTCCTTTTTTAGGGTGACAACTCGTCTTCTCCCATTGAATTCCCTTTACTGCAGCAATGTCTCCGATATAATGAATGTGACATCATCCCCATGTTTCTTTGACCCTGAGAGGTGACTACCATGTCCATTCGGCTAAAGCTGCTGCTTTCTTATACAGGGATGCTCGTCATCAGCCTGCTTATGTTTTTCCTGACCGCCGTATTAATCACGATCGCAACGACTGGCGACCTGCACAGCTTTCGGGATTTCTATAAAGTCCATTATCAGCTCAATCCGTTGACGGAAGAGGAGGAATCTATCTTCCTCGAGTTGAAATACCTGGCCAAAAACTCTCCTGATGAGCTGCAGAACCAAAAGCTTTTGAAAGACTATGATTTTCAGCTCAGAACCGTACGTGCCGGTCTTTTTATCCGCCGTGAGAGCAATCAGGTCTTTGCATCCGAGACGTTTCACCAGCCCGATTTGGCCAATCATCTGCCCGGCTATGATTTGAACAACAATCAGATCCGCAATACCTTCAACATCGGGGAACGCTTCTACGCTTACGCCAAATTCGATTTCCACTATACTGACGGCGCCAAGGGAAGTGTTTTTGTCATTCGTGAGCGCAGTCCGTTTGCCGAAGTGACCCGCAGGCTCCTCCCGATTCTCCTGTTTCTGCTTATCGGGTTTATCGTCATCGCCAACGTCCTGCTGTACCGCTGGATTACCCGCAGTGTGATCAAACCGCTCGACTCCATGCGCCACTCTGCTGAGCAAATCAAGGAGGGCAATCTGGATTTCTCTCTCGATCTTTCGTCCAAGGACGAAATCGGACAGCTCAACGAAGCGTTCGAGAATATGCGCAAGCGATTGCAGGAATCCGTCGCCCTTCGTTTGCAGGATGAAGAGAATCGCAAGGAACTGATCTCTAATATTTCCCATGACTTGCGCACTCCGATTACCAATATCAAGGGCTACATCGAAGGAATTCGAGACGGTGTCGCGGATACGCCCGAGAAAATGGACAAGTACGTCAATATCATCTACTCCAAGGCCGTGGATCTGGACAGGCTTGTGGACGAGCTGTTCCTCTATTCGAAGCTCGATCTGAAACAGGTGCCGTTCACGTTTGAACACGTGGAGATTGTCCCGTTTTTAAATGACTGCATCGATGAGCTTCACTACGTGCTGGAAGAGAAAGGGATCGCGATCGGCTGGGGACAGCGGATCGATGAGGACACAAAGGTGATCGCTGATGTGGAGAAAGTAAAACGCACCCTGCTGAACATCGTGGAAAATGCACAAAAATTCATGGACAAAGAGAAGAAAACGATTCATCTGTCGCTTCAAAGCGATCCGCAATGGGTGACGGTTGAAATCAGAGATAACGGGACGGGGATCCCGCCCGAGGCTGTCCCGCATATTTTTGAACGCTTTTATCGCGCGGAGCAGTCTCGCAATTCTTCGACTGGCGGCAGCGGACTCGGTCTTGCCATCGCCCGCCAGATCATCGAAGGACATGGCGGCTCCATTTGGGTAAAAAGCGAACCGGGAGCAGGAACGAGCCTGTTCTTTACCCTCAAACGCGCAAATGCACAAGGAGGACCAGATTCCCATGCCGACAACCATCCTGATCATTGAAGACGAGACTACCATCGCGCAGCTGGAACGGGACTATTTTGAACTGAATGGCTATGAGGTTGATTTATGCCATACCGGCACGGAAGGACTTCAACTCGCCTTGAATGGCGATTACAATCTGATCATCGTCGACCTCCAGCTGCCCGGCATGGACGGCTTCGCATTATGCAGTCAAATCAGAAAAGCCAAGGAAGTTCCGATTCTGATCGTCTCAGCTAGAAAAGAAGAGATTGATAAAATTCGCGCCTTTAACCTCGGTGCAGATGATTATATTACCAAGCCCTTTAGCCCGAGCGAGCTCGTCGCCAGAGCCAAAGCTCATCTGACGAGATATGAACGGCTTCTCTCCAAGCAGGAGTCCGTTCCAAAAGCGGAAATTCATATTCGCGGTCTCACCATCGATAAAGAGTCGCGCCGGGTATATGTACGTAACCAGGAGGTTGTTTTTACGACGCGGGAATTCAACTTGCTCGAATTTTTAGCGAGCCATCCCAATCGAGTGTTTAGCAAAAATGAACTGTTCGAACGAATCTGGGGCATGGATTCCAGCGGAGATATTGCGACGGTTACCGTCCATATTCGCAAGCTACGGGAAAAAATCGAGGTCGATCCCTCCGATCCGCAGTATATCGAAACCGTTTGGGGAGCCGGATACCGTTTTACCGTGTGACGTTTTTAGGGTTATTTAAGAAGGATTTTAGAATTTATTAATCTCTGGTTTCTTGGGAATTTAGGTCTCTCCTCTACTATACAGGTATAGGCACCTTACCTTGATAATCAAAAGGAGGATCTACGAATGAAATCCTTTTCCAAGAAATTAGCTACCTTGCTACTCGCGACCGCTGTCAGTGCGGGAACGCTCCCCTTCGCAGCCTTGAACGCGCAAGCAGCTACCCCATTAACCTCACAAGAAATCCAGCGAGCCGTCAATGAACTGACCCAGCTGCGCGTCTTGCAAGGCTATCCCGATCACTCGATGGGTGTACAGCAACCTATCTCACGTGCAGAACTGGCAAAAATGGTTGTTCAAACATTTGGCCTGGACGGGGAGACAGGCAATTCACCAAGCTTCAGAGATGTCAAAAAAGATGCTTGGTACTACGATTATGCCGCCAGCGTAGTGGCTCAAGACATCTTCCAGAGTGACGGGGGACGTTTTCAACCTAATGGCAAAGTGACTGCTGCCGAATTGGAGCAGATCATCGCCAAAGCGCTCAAGCGTGATTTGAAATCCGTCCAGTATTGGATGACGCGCGTCTCTACAGCCAATAGCCCCTTGTCACGCGGAGAAGTCGCCTATC
>DASQMM010000528.1:0-6553 GCA_035645495.1 Brevibacillus sp.
GGAACTGCTCTATCAGACCGTTCGCAATATTTCTCAGAAAGGAAACTTCTGATTCCTTGAAAAACTGTGGTATAATGTTCACAACTGAATACCAACCTTCAGGGTAGGGTGAAATTCCCGACCGGCGGTAATGACGAACGCACGTCTGAGCCCGCGACTCGCTGTCCGTTGATGTTGGATGGCGACTGACTTGGTGAAATTCCAAGGCCGACGGTAAAGTCCGGATGGGAGAAGGTATTTGGCTGGCCTATTGGTTCGTTTTGCAAAAAACGGCGGAACAGAGGCTTGTTTCCCAATGCCCTGAGACTAACTCACGGGCATTTATTTTTTTCTGAAAGGAGGAAGGGGTCAGATACAGGCAGGAACTGCATACGAAACATCTTCAGGGCAAGGTGAAATTCCTGACCGGCGGTGATGGCGCATTTGCGTCCAAGCCCGCGACTCGCAAATCGCTTTTCATTTGCGACTGATCTGGTGCAATTCCAGAGCCGACGGTAAAGTCCGGATGGGAGAAGATGAGACTCGCTTTCTTTCCTCTCGTTTTGCAAAAAACGAGGAAAGCAAGGCTTCTTTCCCTATGCCCTGAAACCTCACGAGGTGTTCAGGGTTTTCTTTTGCGAAAAACAAGTGGGAGAGGGGAGCAAAAATGCATCAAGACGCCAGATATATGAACATGGCGATCGAGCTGGCGAGAGCGGGATTTGGACAGACAAGTCCCAATCCGCTCGTAGGGGCCGTCATCGTCAAGAATGGCACCGTAGTAGGGATGGGAGCGCATTTGAGGGCAGGGGAGCCACATGCGGAAGTCCATGCCCTGCGAATGGCAGGCAATCAGGCAAAGGATGCGACTCTCTATGTCACGTTGGAGCCATGCTGCCATGTTGGAAAAACGCCCCCTTGCACAGTGGCGGTCATACGGGCTGGCATCAACCGGGTCGTGGTCGCAGCGTTAGACCCGAATCCGCAGGTAGCGGGAGGCGGAGTAGAAAAGCTTCGCGCGGCAGGTCTAGAGGTCATCGTTGGTATCGAAGAAGAGAAAGCGAAACAGCTGAATGAAGTCTTTTTTCATTACATCCAGTCCAAACGCCCCTTTGTCACATTGAAGACAGCCAGCACGCTGGATGGGAAAATCGCCACGCACACGGGTCACAGCAAGTGGATCACGGGCAAAGATGCACGAAGAGAGGTCCACGAGCTGCGCCGTGTACATGATGCGATCCTGGTCGGTAGCGGTACCGTTCTGGCGGACGACCCGGCTTTGACAGCCCGTGTGGACGGAAAAGTCTGGGGAAAGCAGCCTGTTCGGGTGATTTTGGATCGGCGTCTGCGCACGCCGCTGACAGCTCAGGTTGTGACTGATCGTAGCGCCGAGACATGGATTGTAACTTCCTCAGTATCGAGCGAACAACAGCGTCAGGCCTTGGTTGAGAATGGGGTTTCAGTTATCGCCGTGGATGGTGAGTTGACGGTAGATAAAGTATTAGAGGTATTGGGAGAGCGGGGAATCACCTCCCTTCTCGTAGAGGGAGGAGCAGAGATAAACGGGGCTTTCCTGCAAGCCAAGGCTATCCAAAAAATCGTCAGCTATGTTTCCTTGAAGCTGGTCGGTGGAAGGAACGCGCCAACGATTTTTGGGGGCGAAGGCATTGCGAGAATGGAGGATGCGCTCGATTTGATCCACGCCCAGATTGAGCCCATCGGTACACAAGACATTCGCATCACCGGGTATCCGCAATGGAAGTGATGCAACCGTAACAAAAGAGGAGTGAGGGCATGTTTACTGGCTTGGTAGAAGAAGTTGGCGTACTGGAGTCCATCTCAGGAGATCATCTGGCCAGCCAGCTGGTGATACGAGCGCAGACAGTTCTGGAGGGTGTCAAAATCGGCGACAGTATTGCTGTCAATGGCGTCTGCCTGACTGTCACAACGCATACCGTTCACCAATTTCAGGTGGATGTTATGCCGCAGACGCTCCAGCATACGAATCTTCGTCATCTGGTGCCGGGACAACGCGTCAATCTGGAGCGGGCGCTGCGCTTGGGAGATCGTCTGGGAGGACATCTGGTATCGGGTCATGTGGACGGGACCGGAACCGTTTTATCGCGTCAAGAGCATGCCAATGCGGTCTTGTTTCGGATTCAGACAGGACCTGAATTGTTGAAATACATTATGCCGCGCGGCTCTATTTGCCTGGATGGCATCAGCTTGACCGTAGTTGATGTGGAGGATTCTTCTTTTTGTGTATCGATTATTCCGCACACGCTGGCCATGACGAGCCTACAGGATCGACAGCCGGGAGAGCAGGTCAATCTCGAGGCAGATATGATCGGAAAATACGTGGAAAGGCTGTTATACCACGGATCGCCGAAAGAGCAAGCGGACAAGCCAAACGGTTCAAGCCTTAGCCTGGCATTCTTGCAGGAAAACGGCTTTGCCTAAAGGGAGGGAGAGGCACAACATGTTTCATCAAATAGAAGCAGCATTGGAAGATTTGCGTCAAGGAAAAGCTGTGATCGTCGTCGATGATGAAGATCGGGAAAACGAAGGAGATTTTGTTTGCCTGGCAGACGCTGCGACACCGGAAATGATCAATTTCATGGTTACTCATGGGAGGGGATTGGTATGCGTCCCCATAACAGAAGAGCTTGCCGCCAGACTCCAGCTAAAGCCGATGGTCGAGACCAATACAGATAAACAGGGCACCGCGTTCACCGTCTCGGTGGATGAGCGAAGCACCCACACGGGAATATCTGCGCAGGAACGTTCCCACACCGTTCTTTCTATGCTGGATCCTCACAAGCAGGCAAGCGATTTTCGCAAGCCCGGGCATATCTTCCCCTTGATCGCCAAACCAGGCGGTGTCTTGCGAAGAGCCGGTCATACGGAAGCGGCCGTCGATCTGGCACAATTAGCCGGTCGCTTTCCTGCAGGCGTCATTTGCGAAATCATGAATGAGGATGGTACGATGGCGCGCCTGCCTGAGCTGCAAGAGATTGCGCGCCGCTTTGATCTGAAGCTGATCAGCATCGCGGATCTGATCCGCTACCGCATGAAGACTGAGTCACTGGTCAAAAGAGAAGTCGTCGCGCAACTACCGAGCGAATTCGGTGATTTTCGGATCGCTGCCTATACCAATCTATTGGATGGCAAGGAGCATGTGGCGCTGATCAAAGGAGAAATTTCTTCAGATGAGCCGATTCTGGTCCGCGTTCACTCTGAATGCTTGACCGGTGATGTATTTGGCTCCCTGCGCTGCGATTGCGGTCCGCAATTGCATGCTGCACTGGAGCAGATCGAAAAAGCAGGAAGCGGCGTGTTGCTGTACCTGCGACAAGAAGGTCGTGGAATCGGACTGATCAACAAGCTTCGTGCCTACAATCTGCAGGAGCAAGGCTTGGATACCGTAGAAGCCAACGAAAAGCTCGGTTTTGCTGCGGATTTGCGCGAGTATGGTATCGGTGCTCAAATGTTGCGGGATCTAGGAGTTCAAGACATGAGACTCATGACCAATAATCCACGCAAAATTCGCGGACTGGAAGGGTATGCTCTGAAGGTGATCGAACGCGTCCCCATTGAAATGCCGGAGCAGCCGCACAACAAACGGTATTTGACAACAAAGCAAGAAAAACTGGGTCATTTCCTACACATGTAAAATACGAGGAGAGTGGAAGCATTGAAAACATTTGAAGGACATTTGGTAGGCACGGGCTTGCGAATTGGTATTGTGGCAGGAAGATTTAATGAGTTGATCGTAAACAAGCTGGTGGGAGGAGCTTTGGATGCGCTCAAACGTCACGGCGTAGAAGAAGAACAGATTGATGTGGCGTGGGTGCCAGGAGCATTCGAAATTGCTCTGATCGCACAGAAAATGGCGGAATCCGGCCGCTACGATGCGGTTATTACTTTAGGGGCTGTCATTCGCGGCTCAACTCCGCATTTCGATTATGTATGCTCAGAATGCGCCAAAGGAGTTGCCGCCGCTTCTTTGCGCACAGGACTTCCCGTCATTTTCGGCGTATTGACCACCAATACGATCGAACAAGCCATCGAACGCGCGGGCACCAAAGCCGGCAATAAAGGCTGGGATGCAGCCGTCTCCGCGATCGAGATGGCGAATCTGTCGAAGCAGTTTGCTTAATCATTAATTATTAACGTTTGGAAGCGTCCTTTTAAGGGGCGCTTTCTTTTTTTGTAAAAAGGGGGATGGCGATGGCGCAAAGTTAACGGGCTGTAAAGCGAAACGATATGTTACATAAGTTTTTTTCAGGAGTTATTATAATTAGGATACTATGATGTGTTAGAATAAAATGGTTAAAAAAGTGTTACTAAAAACGAAAGAATGAAACGGGGACATAGGATGAGTATAGTCATGAAGCACAAGCCCCAAAAACTAAAAAAGGCTCTACGAGTGTTGATGGTTATCATTGGGGCATTTATTACAGCATATGGACTAGAAGCAGTATTAATCCCAAACAGCGTATCGGATGGTGGTGTAACCGGGTTAAGTATCGTTGGCTCCAAACTATTTGGATTGCCGCTAGGACTTCTCATTGCCGTCTTGAACATTCCTTTTCTCTGGCTCGGATATAAGCAAATCGGAAAAAGCTTTGCGATTTTTTCGGTTATCGGTATTGCCTCTCTCGCAGCCGGTACGATCCTTCTGCACCACGTCCCAACAATCATACATGGTGATACATTGTTGATTACCGTTGTAGGTGGTATTATCATTGGTTTTGGTATGGGGTTAGCATTGCGTAATGGCGGTGCACTAGATGGAATTGATATGTTAGCCGTACTGCTTTCCCGAAAACTGCCTTTTGGGACAAGTGATCTTATTTTATTCTTGAATATGTTTGTCTTTATTATTGTCTCAACGGTGTTCGGCTTACAAGGAGCGATTCTTTCAGCGCTCGCTTACTATATTGCTGCCAAAGTCATTCACGTCGTTGAAGAAGGTTTGAGTGGATCAAAAACCTTTAAAATAATCACAACTCAACCCGAAACAATGATCGAGACAATCCGTGATCGATTAGGTCGAAGTGCAACATATAATGAAGTTTATGGTGGATATTCGAATGAGCAATTCAAGGAAATCACCTGTGTGATTAATCGTATGGAAGAGAACAAAATGAAAGATATCATTCGCGAAACTGACAAGAATGCTTTTGTTACTGTTTATGACGTGGCTGAAGTGAAGGGTGGTAATTTCAAAAAACGAGATATTCATTAAAGATAACGTTTCAAGCACCCCAGGCGGCGAGTCTAGACTTTCTTTTAGGTCTTAGGTCGTCGCTGCTTTATTTCTTAGGAGCAAGATTTGCGGAGAACTGTTTCTGGACGAGACAGAATACCATGTTTTTGTTATATTGGAGATTATCTATACCTACCGCAAGTGCAAGGAGGAATGAAGGGTGAAAATGCGCGTATCTGCCGTGCAGTATCATTTGCACACGATACAGACTTTTGAAGAGTTTGCGCAGCAAGTCGAACATTACGTCAAAAATGCAGAAGAGTACGACACGGAGTTTTTGCTTTTTCCGGAGTTGTTTACCACTCAGCTTATGTCGATCGGGGATGGGCAGGGTAATGCATTGCCGATCACTGCGTTGCCTTCGTTTACCGAGAGATACGTCGAGCTATTCCGCTCGCTGGCGGGCAAATACCAAATGCATCTAATTGGCGGCACGCACATCATCGAGGAAAACGGCAAGCTGTACAACACCGCTTTTCTCTTCTATCCAGACGGACGTGTCGGTCAGCAGAAAAAAATCCATATTACCCCTTGGGAAGTGAAGGGGTGGAATATGGGCGCCGGCGACTCACTACAAATTTTTGAGACCGACAAGGGAAAAGTCGCGATGATCATTTGCTACGATATCGAATTCCCGGAATGGGTCCGAATCGCTAAAGCGCGCGGTGCAGACGTGATTTTCTGTCCTTCCTGCACGGATGACCGCCATGCTTTCCACCGGGTTCGCTATACTTCCCATGCCCGCACGATCGAAAACCAGGTCTACGTGGTTCTCACTGGAACCGTAGGCTCTTTGCCAACAGTAGATTTTATGCGTGCCAATTTTGGACAGGCAGCGATTTTGACCCCCAATGATATTCCATTCCCGCCAAGGGGTGTGCTGGTAGAAGGGGAGATCAATGGCGACATGCTGGTTACAGCTGATCTGGACCTGCAGCTTCTCTACGATGTGCGTGAAAAAGGCTCCGTAACAACCTGGCGCGATCGGCGCACGGATCTGTATCCGGATTGGAAATAACCTGTAAGTGCAAAGGAGGATGGAGATGTATCGTAAAGAACTGTATGTATTTGACGGCGACAAACCGCGCCCCGCAGTGATTCGAAACTACACGGGTGCCGATTTTGCGGAGCTGATTCAGATTCAGGCAGAGAGCTTTCCGCCTCCTTTTCCCTCTGAGCTGTGGTGGAACGAAGAGCAGTTGACCAATCACATCACGCTGTTTCCAGAAGGGGCGATCTGCGTCGAGGTGGAAGGAGAGCTGGCCGGCTCCATGACGGGCCTTTTGGTGGCCTTCGACCCGC
>DASQMM010000529.1:0-2123 GCA_035645495.1 Brevibacillus sp.
CATATACGACTTGCCCTCGGGAATCGGAATCCCATTGGTTCCATAGGTGTAAGAGAGCAAAGCCATCGTGAGACCCTCTTTAGTCAGGAAAAGCGGTTCGTCTCGCTCCTCGGCGTTGCGAAAAGTCCCCGTGTGCAAAAGTCCTGACTGGTCCAAATGTTCAATCGTTTTCAGCACCCCCTGCTCTTTGCGGTCCAGGGAGTGATTGTTCGCCGTGGATACTGCCGTAAAACCGACATCTACCAACGTCTGGGCAAGCGATTCAGGAGAATTGAACATGGGGTAGCCCGTATAACGGGCTTCTTTCCCTGTCAATGTCGTCTCCAGATTGCCGATCACCCAATCGGCTTCCTGAAACAAGGGCTTCACATGCTCAAACGAAGGAAGAAAATCATAGGATTTGCTGGTGGGATTCCAGGCACCCTCCAATTGCTGATCATGGACCATAATATCGCCCACTGCCATGACGGAGACACGAACCTCGGGAAATCGGGACTCGGTCTCATCTCTGATGGGCGGAGCAGGTGACTCTTCACTGGGCAAAGACGCTTCTGTCTGAACGGGCACTGCCTGGGGAAGCGACGGCACCTGGGAGGAGGTCGACTCCACCGGATTGGCAGGCACAGGTGCACACCCTGCCAGCAAGGCTAGAGACAGGGTGATCATCCACGCCCGGGAACGCCTGATACTTCTCATGTTTGTCGCTCCTTTTTCGTTACTGCCCATTCCTTTTCGCCATTTGCTGACAAATTCCTTTGCTCATCCCCGATTTCTGGCTTACCGCAGCATGCCGGTTACATAAGATAGGTCTTCTCCGTATCGATGGTCGTTTTGGGGCCGTGGCCGGGATAGACGATTGTCTCGTCATCCAGCTCAAATAATTTATCCTGGATGCTTGCCATCAACGTCTCATAATCACCGCCGGGCAAATCCGTCCGGCCGATGCTTTGCGCAAACAAGACATCACCGCCAAAGCAAATCTGACCGATCACAAAGGAACAACTGCCTGGGGAATGGCCCGGGGTGTGCAGAACCTCAATCGTAAGGCCAGCCAGCTCCAAAACTTGACCGTCTTCCAGTTCTTGCTCGGCTCGCTCGCAGACGATTGGCTGCGGCAAATTCCAACGGCTAGAACCGTTCAAATCCGGATTGGTCAGCCACTCCTGCTCGATCGGGTGAATGTAGACTGGTGCTTTGGTCATAGCACGAACCTGATTCAGACCGCCGATATGGTCGAGATGTGCATGAGTAAGTAAAATCGCGACCACGTTTTTCTCGGTCAAGGCATCCAGCAATATTTCTGGATCCATTCCGGGATCGATTACGATGCTTTCCCCTGTAGCCGGGTTCGTCAGGACATATGCGTTGGTCTGAAACATTCCCAAGGCGTAGCTTTCGATTTGTAGCGCTGAGTTGCTCATAGGAACCTCCTTGTTTTTTTGATACGATGAAGAAGAGATTAGACAAAAGGTGGTGCATTGAATCATGAAAACCATGTACGGCGTAGAAATGCAAGTGCCATCAGGCAAACTTCCGGGCTTCTATGCTCAAGTCATACATAAAATTGGCGACCATGTCAACGTCTTCGACCGAGATGAACTGCTGTTTATTGTAGAAAACGAGGAGGAATGCGAAAAGCTGACCGAGATCCTTCAGAAAGCGGATATGCTGGGCGAGCTTTTCCCCTTGTTGAATCTTCCCCCTGACGCTTCGCTGCCCCATCTCGAGGATGTAGGTTTTGTCAGCGCCAGTGAGCAGCGGTATCTCTATGCGGATCGGGTGGCGATCTATTGTTTCGCTGACCAGGCGGAAAATGATCAGGATCGCTGGGCGGCCCAGCAAGAGTTGACCGAGCAACTGCTGGGCAGTATTCCAGCTAGCAATGACTCTCCACCATCCTATATCTTAGATCAAAGCCTGACGGATCTCGCCGAAGGAATCGCAGCAAGGTACGGCGTATCCCTGCATTGGCTGTATCGAGGCGAAAATTAGGCATAGGAAAAAGTGCGCTCTGACCAAAGAACGCACTTTTTCCTTACAGACGATCAAAACGGAACCAGACCACCTGATCGTTCACAATCCCAAAGATAGCCTCCTGCTTGCTTCCTTTGTAGACGATCTCT